>JBCCTM010000264.1:0-4689 GCA_039198535.1 Pseudomonadota bacterium | reverse complement strand
GTGGGAGTACGCCGCGCGAGCTGGGACGGAGACGCCCTATTGGTTTGGCCACGCAATCACCGACGGGCAGGCCAATTTCGCGTCCAACTTTAGGGGCGGCCGTTCGCGCGAGGTCGGCTCCTACCCCGCCAACGGGTTCGGCTTGTTCGATATGAACGGTAATCTTTGGGAGTGGGTCGCCGATTGCGAACACCTCTCCCATGGGGGCGCTCCGGCGGACGGAGCCGCGCGCGGGGCGGAAGGCGGCGGAGATTGCGGGCGCGCCATGATGCGCGGCGGAGGCTGGAACAGCGACGGCGCGTTTCTGACGTCCACATTCCGGATCTCTGGCCGCCGCGACGCGCGCGACGAGGTCTTGGGCTTCCGCGTCGCGCGGGATCTCGACGGCTAGCGTCTGCTGTTGAGGACGTCCGGAGCAGTCCCGGCCAGCCGGGCGTCGGGCGCCAGACGCCGGACGCGACAGTGCCGAGCGTGTGGCCCGGCGTTGTTATAGTATAACATCTCGATGCGAAGGCGAGCGATCGCGTGAGAGGTGAGGGAGGACGGCCATGGGCGAGACAAAATCTGATCCCCGCATTCCGGTCACGGTGCTGACGGGTTTCTTAGGGGCCGGCAAGACGACGCTGCTCGGCGAGATCCTCCGCGATCCGACTTTCGCCGACACCGCGTTGATTGTGAACGAGTTTGGCGACGTCGCGCTTGACCACGCGCTGGTTGAGAACGCCGATGAGACCCTGGTCGAGACCACGGCCGGCTGCCTATGTTGCACGGTGCAAGGCGACGTCCGGCGCACGCTGCTGTCGCTGATTGAGCGGGCGCGCGCGGGGGAGATCCGCGCCGTCTCCCGCATCGTCATCGAGACGACCGGGCTGGCCGATCCCGCCCCGGTGCTGCAAACCCTGATGGCGGATCCAGAGCTGGAGGAGGCCGCCGTCTTGAACGGCGTGGTCACCCTGGTCGACGCGGTGAACGGCCGCGAGACCTTACGCAGCTTCGAAGAGGCCCGGCGACAGGTCGCCTGCGCGGATCTTGTGATCCTCACGAAGTCTGAATTGCTGGCTGGCGGCGACGCGGACCCGGAGGTCGCGGCGCTCCGGGATGACGCGCTCGCCCTCAATCAGACCGCGCAGATTTTGGACAAATCGCGCGATGGCGTCTCCGCCGACCAGCTCTTTTCCCTCGCAGCGTACGATCCGAGCGGGAAAGCGCCCGATGTCCTCGAATGGCTGCGCTTCGAAGCGGACCGGCCGTCGCATCATCACCATGGGCATGGCCACAACCATCACGACCACGCACACGACCACCATCACGACCATGACCATGACAGCGGTCACACCCATGACGTCAATCGCCATGGCGACGCGATCCGCGCCCATTGCGTCGCGCTGGATAAGCCTTTAAAAGCAAGGGGCTTTTGGTTCGCCCTCGACATGCTGAAATCCTACCACGGTCCCCGCCTGCTGCGCCTTAAGGGTTTGGTCTGCCTGGATGACGCGCCGGAAGAGCCCGTGCTTCTCCACGGCGTGCAACATCTTCTCAGCACGCCCCGTCGCCTGGCCCGCTGGCCCTCGGAAGACCGCCGCACCCGCCTCGTTGTGATCGCCAAAGACATCCCTGACGGCGAAATCCAGAGCGTCTTCGCCTTGTTTGAGGGGCAGGCAGGCGGTGACGCGGGGATCGAAGAAGGGGCTCTCGGGGCCTGAGGAGAGGAGGCCCAGGCTCAGTCTTTATGCGTTACAACGCGATCGTGCGGCCGCTTTACGCCGCAGGGGCCTTGGACGGCCCGCTCTCCAGGAGCAGCCGCGGCCCTTATGGATGCGCATGAAGACTACACAGAGATTGCGCGTCGCCTTGTTGCAGAACAAATGTCAAGCGGAACGGGCGCCGACGAGATCATTGCAGACGTCACGCAATCACTCCGTCGCGTATACCCGACCTACGAAATCCCGGGTGGGCAGCCCAACATGATTGAATTGAGCGTAGGCGGTGTATTGGCCGAGCTTACGGCGCTGCGCGATATGGGTTCAAGTCAGTGAACGTTGGCGGCCTAGTAGAGGGGAGTTCCGATGAGTGCCATTGAAAGCTACCGGAAAGCGGGTCCGCGGCATGAAAGCTTTGCGATGCTGGTTGGGGATTGGTCCATGTCGATGACGGTTTGGGACACGGAAGGCACCATCGTCGCGCAAACCACCGACATGTCGGCCTCAAAAAGGCTCGTACATGAAGGCCGTTATGTCAGAGAGGACGTTATTGGGCGATTTGAGACCGGGCCTCACGAGAAGACCACGATGCTCGGTTTCAATAACATCCGCAACCGCTACGAATACATGACGGCAGATAACTACGATGCGGTTATTCTTCTCTACACCAGTGCGCCGGGCGCGGACCTTGATGATCGCCGCATCGAGGTCTTCGCCGACTACGTCTATGCCGGAGATGAACCAAAACCGTCTGGAACACTGGTGACCATTCGAACGATCATTGAGGTAGAAAGCCAAGATCGGCACGTTTTGACCAACTACTACAACGCGCCGGGAGCGCCCGAGTACCGGTTCCTCAGATATGAGTATAAACGCAGATCGTGAATGCTCGCCGCATCCGATAACAGACATTCGTTCGCTCCGCAGCATTGATCAAAATGGGCTCGAAGCGGTCATACGCAGCAGGCGCTGGTAAGGTCTGCGGCCTCAGAGTGCCGGAGTAGTGCGCTTGCGTGCTGTTTCGGAGGACCGATCACTACAGCACATCGGGTAGTCACGCTATAGTAGTGCAATGGCGAAGGAATAGTTCGCATTTTTGTCTCGCGTGGCCCACTACGTGCGAAATGGTTCGCTGCCGTGAATGTGAGTACGCCTTCATGCGAGGTGACCACCGACGGTTCGACTACCACCCGGCGGGGCACGTGAGACTCGAACCCACAAACGCAGCGTGAGTGAACGGGTCGATGGACTTTTTAGCGCGCCTGAGTGAGCAACCTGCTTCCGCAAAATGTGCACGTAAGCACCGCGTAAGCACTATTTCCCGATGAAAGGGTTTTTATAAGGCACTGATTTTACAAAGAAAAGTGGCGCACCCGAGAGGATTCGAACCTCTGGCCTCCGCCTTCGGAGGGCAGCGCTCTATCCAGCTGAGCTAAGGGACCGTGTCGCCGGGGCGAAGCGGTGATGTACGCGCTCTCTGGCCTTGGCGCAATGGCGCGGAGGGACGGCGCCGGCCGGCTCAGCGTCGCGGGGACGGGGTCGAGGACGGGATGGCGTAGGTGACGGAGGCGCGGGAGACGGGCGTCGGGTCGCCGTCTGAGTGCATGATCACGTCGCCAAAGGCCAAGCGGCGGCCGAGTTTCAGGATGCGGGCCTCGGCGATCAAATCCTTGGGAGCCGGCGCGCGCATGAAATCCAGGCTGAGATTGGTCGTAACCGTCATGGGCTCCCGCCCGATCATGGCCAGCACCGCCGCATAGAACGCGAAATCCGCCAGGCCAAACTGGGTCGGGCCGGAGACGGTGCCGCCCGGGCGCAGCTGGTCTTTCCCGACGATGGCGCGGGCCGTGGCGGTCATGGGGCCGACGGCCTCGAGCCGCAGATTGGACGCTTCCGGCAGCCATTCGGGCAGCATGCCGCGCAGGTCCTCCGCCGTCAGCTGCGGCTGTCGATCGGTCATCCCTCGCCTCCCTTAATCGTCCTTCGTAATCTTGGTATGCGGGCGTTTCGAGCCCAGCGTCGCTTCCGCGACGCCGCCCTCGCGCTGCGCCAGCGCTTCCGCCAACCGCGCCTCCAGGGCGTCGAAACGCTTGTGCAGCGCCTCGATCTCGGTGTGGGTGAAGTCCTTCAACTCCTCGCGCCCCTGCGCCAGCGGCGCTTCATTTCCGGATTGCATCGCGTCGACGATGATGCCGATGAATAGGTTCAGCACCGCGAAGCTCGTCACGAAAATAAAGGGCACGAAGAACGCCCAGGCGTAGGGATAGAGCTCCATGGTCGGGCGCACGATGCCCATGGACCAGCTCTCCAGCGTCATCACTTGGAACAGCGTGTAGGCCGACGCGCCGATGCTGCCGAACCATTCCTGCATCTCCGGAGAGGGGTGATCGCCGAACAGCTTCGTCGCCAGCACCGATGAGATGTAGAAGATGATCGCCAACACGCTGATGACGGACATCATGCCGGGGATCGACTGGCCGACGGCGCTGATCACCCGGCGGAGCTGCGGCGATACCGACAGCAGCCGCAGGACGCGCAGGATCCGGAGGGAGCGGAGCAGCGCCAGCGAACCGCTGGCGGGAACCCAGGCGATCGCGACAATGAAAAGGTCGAACAGGTTCCATCCTGAGCGAAAAAACCCGGCCCGATAGGCCACCAGCTTCAACGCGATCTCAATGGTGAAGAACACCAGGATGATCTGGTCGACCAGCAGCAGCGTTGGACCATAGAGCGCGAAGATCTGCTTGTCCGTTTCGAGCCCGAGCGTCACCGCGTTGATGAGGATCAGCGCGATCACCGCGTGGATGAAGGGGCGGCTTTCGGCAAAACAGATCAAGCGGGCGCGGATGGGCGTCGTGGGCGCGACGGCGTCCGGAGGGAGCGGAGCAGCGCCAGCGAACCGCTGGCGGGAACCCAGGCGATCGCGACAATGAAAAGGTCGAACAGGTTCCATCCTGAGCGAAAAAACCCGGCCCGATAGGCCACCAGC
>JBCCTM010000263.1:0-4705 GCA_039198535.1 Pseudomonadota bacterium | reverse complement strand
GCTGAAGGAAGGTCGAGTAAATCGCCGCGAACGGCTTCATCCCTTCCGACGCCAAGCCGGCCGCGAAGGTCACCGCATGCTGCTCGGCGATGCCGACGTCGAAGGTGCGCTCCGGAAACTCTTTGCCGAAGACGTCGAGGCCGGTGCCGGAGGGCATCGCCGCCGTCACTGCGACGATTTTCTCGTCCTGCTTGGCGTGCGCGACAAGGCCTTTGGCGAACACTTTCGTGAAAGCCGGCGCATTCGGCTTCGACTTTTGCTGCTCGCCCGTGACGACGTTGAATTTTGAGACGCCGTGGTACTTGTCCGCAGCGGCTTCCGCAGGCGGATAGCCTTTCCCCTTCTGGGTGACGACGTGGATCAGCACCGGGCCGTTTTCCGCGTCCCGCACGTTCTTTAGGACGGGCAAGAGGTGGTCCAGATTGTGACCGTCGATCGGCCCGACATAGTAAAAGCCGAGTTCTTCAAAGAGGGTGCCGCCGGTCGCCATGCCGCGGGCGTACTCTTCAGCCTTTTCAGCCGTGTCATGCACCACTTTCGGCAGCTTGGTCGCCATTTGCTTGGCGAAAGTGCGGAAGCCCCGATAAGCGTCGGACGACAGCAGCCGAGCGAGATAAGCGCTCATAGCCCCTGTCGGCGGGGCGATCGACATGTCGTTGTCGTTCAGAATCACGATCAGCCGGCTGCCCAGATGGCCGGCGTTGTTCATGGCCTCATAGGCCATGCCCGCGGACATGGAGCCGTCGCCGATCACGGCGATCACATTGTTGTCGCCGCCTTCCAGATCGCGGGCGACAGCCATGCCGAGGCCAGCGGAGATCGATGTGGAGGCGTGCGCGGCGCCGAACGGGTCGTAGGCGCTCTCAGAGCGTTTGGTGAAGCCGGAGAGACCGCCGCCCTGGCGAATGGTCCGCATCCGCTCGCGCCGGCCAGTGAGGATCTTGTGGGGATAGCACTGGTGGCCAACGTCCCAGATTAGCCGATCGTCAGGCGTGTTGAAGACATGGTGCAGCGCGACGGTGAGTTCGACGACCCCAAGGCCCGCGCCCAGATGTCCGCCCGTCTGCGAGACGGCGTCGATCATGTCGGTACGGACTTCTGTAGCGAGCTGTTGCAGCTCCGTCCTTGAGAACTCGCGGATGTCTTTTGGTTCAGACACCGTATCGAGTAAGGAATTCTCACGCGCCATGGCTACGAACGCCCCCTTGTGCGGATTGCAGGGCGATCGCGATCAAGGCTGGTTATTGTCGCTTTCCGGCCTCCGCGCGTCAGTCTCGCCCGACTGTTTCGTCTGCTTACTCTCAAGCGTCGCCCCACGCAAATCAAGCGGAACCGGACGAATCACAAACACGTGTCACTTTTAGATGACGGTCTGCTGAGCGCCTCTGGCCCCTAACCGATGTCCGCAGGCTCGCTGCGAACGGGACCGCCATCGAGCACAATCCGATCAACTTTGTCCTGGGCGTCGCGCAGTTTGGCTTCGCAATGGGCCTTCAACGCGGCTCCACGCTCATAAAGCTGTATGGAGCGCTCAAGTTCAGCGTCGCCTTGCTCCAGCGCCGCGACGATGTCCTCAAGCTCCTTCAGAGCGGCTTCGAAACTCACATCGCTGGCGATAGAGGCGGGGGCGGTCGGGGCGTCGGCCATGGCGTCACTCAGATCCTTCAACAGCGGCCGCGCTCGGGCGCGCGGGCGACAAACGGGAGGCCGCTTCGGGCGCTGGCGCAAGCGCGCCGCTCGGCGCGTAGGTGCGCCACGACCAATAATGGTGCCCGCCATTATAGAGACGCCGCATGCCTTTGCGGCGGAGCGCCTTGTCGAGCATCCAGTTGAAATAGCCATGGGCGCAGAGGAGCACGTCTCCGTCCCGGGCCGTGTCGATCAAGGCGTCGGCGGCCTTATGGACCCGCCGCCAAGCCGCGCTATGGCTTTCCACCCGGGGCGCGTAGCCGACAAACCAGTAGACCCGCGACACGACGCCCCATGTGCCCGGCCGCAACCGGAGAAAAGGCGCAGGCGGGGGCGGAAGCGGGGCCTCGACGAACAAATCGTTTGCCGGCGCCAAGCGCTCGGACCCCAGAAGCCGGGCCGCCGTCTCTTTCGCGCGCGGCAGCGTGCTGGAGAAAACGTGGTCGGCCGCGCCCGCCATCTCGACGAGCGCCGGAGGCGGGGCCTCGTCCGGGACCAGACCGGCGCGATCGTAGGCCGCCCACCACGCCCCGTACTCGCGCCATTTGATGCGCACATCCCGGGAGAGGTTGGGCCGACCATGCCGAACCGTGACGATTTGACCGCCCATCGCGCCCTATTCCTATCGCGCCCTACCCGTGGACGGCCGCAATGGCCGGTCCGTGTAAGCTGGGTCCAGAAGATCACGGGATCGCCCGCTTGGGTTACGCGCCCGCCCCGCCTTGCAAGGCCGCGCCATGGGCGTGGACGCATGCGGAGAGCGCAGCGAGGTCATATCCGCCTTCCAGCAGCGAGACAACGCGCCCGGCGGCGCGGGTGGCCGCGACGTCGCAGAGGGCGTCCGTGATGGCGGCGAAATCGCTGGCGTCCAGTCGAAGCCCGCCGAGCGGATCGGCCTCATGGGCGTCAAACCCAGCCGAAAAAATCACGATGTCCGGCTCAAAGGCGTCCAGCGCGGGCGCAATGTCGCGGCGAATGGCGGCCCGCGCCTCAGGCCCCCCGTCGCTATGGGAGAGCGGCGCATTGACGATGGTTCCTCCGCCCTCAGCGCCAGTCTCGCCGGCGCCGCCCGTCCCTGGATAAAACGGCCATTGATGGATGGAGCCATAAAAGGCGTCGGGATCCTCCCAAAACGCCGCCTGGGTGCCGTTGCCGTGATGGACGTCGAAATCGACGACGGCGACGCGCGTCAGGCCATGAGCTTCCCGCGCATGGTAGGCGGCGGCGACCGCGGCGTTGAAAACACAGAACCCCATGGCGCGATCCGGCTCCGCATGGTGGCCGGGCGGCCGCACGGCGCAGAAGGCGGAGCGCGCCTCGCCGGTCGCGACCGCGTCGACGGCCGCAACCGCCGCGCCGACCGCGCGCCGCGCGGCGTCCAGCGATCCTGGCGAGAGGGTTGTATCGGGATCAATCGCCGCCAGTCCCTCGCTTGGCGCCGCCGCGCGGATCGCTGAAACGAGCGCCGCGCCGTGGGCCCGCCTCACCGACGTCCAATCTGCGAGCGGCGCCTCTTCAACATCGGCGCCCAGCTTGTCGACCCCGCGCAGCGCGGCGTGGAGCCGGTCCGGACTCTCTGGGTGGCCGGCTGGGGTGCGATGCTCGGCGCAATCCGGATGGCTATAGACGCGAAAGACCACCTTCGCCGCCCCTTTCGGTCATTGGAGGCATGTCCGCGAGCGCAGCCGTTAGCCAGCGAGCGCCTCTGGCTCGATCGGCGCAAGCGCGTCGGCGCCGGCGCAGACGGTTTGAGTGAGACCCGCCGCCTCCGACAGACGATGGGCCGCGAAAAAGCCCGCCAGGGACACCTTGGAGCGATAGTAAACCGTATCGCCGCTGTTCGCCTCAGCAAGACGCGCCGCGGCCAGAGCCCCGCGGCCCATGTAGTGGCCGCCCGCCACCAGGCCGAATTGCTGAAGATAAGCGTCGGCGCCCGCGAGCGCGTCATTCGGGTTCTTGCGCAGCGCCTCCATGAGCCAGTCGCTGGAGACCTTGAGCGCCGACGCCCCCTCGGCGAGACGCGCGCCCATGTCTTGGAGTTCCGGGCGCGAGGCGTCTTTCAAGTCGGCGGCCGTGCGCAGCGCATCCTCCAGGAACCCGGCGACGACTTCCCCGCCTTCCATCGGCAACTTGCGGCCGACGAGATCGATCGCCTGGATGCCATTGGTGCCCTCATAGATCGCGGCGATGCGAGCGTCGCGCACAAACTGCGCCGCGCCCGTTTCCTCCACATAGCCCATGCCGCCATGGATCTGGACGCCGAGCGACGTCGTCGCGTTGGCCTCGTCGGTGGACCACGCTTTCGAGATCGGCGTCAGCAATTCTTCAAGCGCTTTGGCGCGGCGCTTCTGCTCCGCATCAGGCGCGTAGTGGGCCAGATCATAGGCGATGGCGTTCGCGTAGCAGATCGCCCGGGACGCCTCGATCGAACTCTTCATCCGGTAGAGCATGCGCCGCACGTCAGGATGCTCAATGATCGGGACTTGCGGGCCGCTCTTCTCGCCATAGGCCCGGCCCTGGCGCCGGTCTTGCGCATAAGCGAGCGCGTGTTGGAAGGCGCCCTCCGCCACGCCGACGCCCTGGAGCCCCACATCAAGGCGCGCCGCGTTCATCATGGTGAACATGCAAGCGAGCCCCTTGTTCTCGCGGCCGACAAGATACCCGACGCACTCGCCTTTTTCGCCGTAGGCCATGGTGCAGGTGGGGCTTCCATGGAGGCCCATCTTGTGCTCCAGACCAACGGCCTTGACATCGTTGCGCCCTTGCAACGATCCATCGTCGCCCACCAGGAACTTTGGCACGAGGAACAACGAGATGCCGGCGGCGCCCTCCGGCGCGCCGGGCAGGCGGGCGAGCACCAAGTGCACGATGTTGTCGGTGAGATCGTGCTCGCCATAGGTGATGTAGATTTTCGAGCCAGTGATCCGTTAGGTCCCGTCGCGGGCGGGCTCGGCCTTGGTGCGGAGGGCGCCGACGTCGGAGCCCGCATTGGGCTCCGTCAGATTCATCGTCGCGG
>JBCCTM010000262.1:0-4722 GCA_039198535.1 Pseudomonadota bacterium | reverse complement strand
CGAATGCCCAGCGGGATCGAGATCGCATAGCTGATCAGCAGGGTCCAAAAGCCGAGGGTGAGCGAGACGGGCAGCTTCTCCCAGATCAGCTCCACCACCGGGCGTTGCTTGAAGAAGCTCGTGCCGAAATCGAAAGTGAAATAGTTCACGATCATCGCGCCAAGCTGCACGAGGGGCGGCTGATCGAGGCCATACTGACGCTCCAAATCCTCGATCAGCGCTTGATCCAAGCCGCGGGAGCCGCGATAGGCGCCGTCCACACCGCCTTGGCCCAGCACCTCGCCGCCGCCGCCGGAGATCCGGTCCAACGCGCCGCCGCCGCTGTTCTCAAGCTCGGCCAGGATGCTCTCGATCGGTCCGCCCGGCGCGAGCTGGATCAGCGCGAAATTCAAGAGGATGATCCCAAGTAGGGTCGGGATCATCAGCCCCAGGCGCATCAGTATGTACCCGCCCATCGGCTCTCCTCCTCCGGCCCGGTCTGCGCCGCCCCTCAGCGCCCGCGGGCCGCGTCCACGGCCGCCGAGGCTTCCGCCTCATACCACCAGGTGTCCAGCACGCCGCGCGCATAAGGCGGCTTCTCAAGCCCCAGATCCTGCGGTTTTCCAAACCGGTTCCAGTAGGCGATCGCGTGTTTGCCTTTGTACCAGTTCGACACCCAGTAGTGCCCAGCGCGGAACACTCGATCCATCGCCTTGGCGGCCACCACCAAATCCTCCCTTGAGCCCGCCTTTTGCACCTCTTCCAGCAGCGCGTCGATGGCGGGCGACCGGATGCCGGACATGTTGAAGCTGCCCTTCTCATCTGCGGCGGAGGAGTGGAGGTAAGTCCGCAAGCTCACTCCGGGCGTCAGCCCCGGTGAGAAGCGCCGCACGGTCATATCGAAGTCGAACCGATCCAGCCGGCGTTTCATAGCGGCCGGGTCGATCTTCCGCAGCCGCGCGTCGATGCCCAGCACTTCGAGATTAAAGATGAAGGGCCAAACCACTTTGTCGAAACCGCCGCCGGCGAAATGGAGCAGCTCGATCACGAACGGCTCGCCCGCAGCGTTCCGCAGCGCGCCATCCCGCACTTTCCAGCCCGCCTCCTCCAGCAAAGCCTGCGCGATCAGCAGGTTGGGCCGGGCGTCGCCATCGCCTGTGTTCACCGGAGGGGTGTAGGCGGGGCCGAACACGGCCGGGTGTTTCAACTCCGGCAATTCGTCCCGCAAGGGCTCCAACAGACGCAACTCTCCCTCTGAGGGCGCGCCCTCCGCCTGCATCGGCGAGTTCTCAAAAAAACTGTCGGTGCGGTCGTAGATGCCGAAGAACAGCTGCCGGTTGGCCTGCTCGAAATCATAAGCGTAGTCGAGCGCGCGGCGGACGCGGATGTCTTGAAACTTTTCGCGGCGGGTGTTGATCCACCACCCTTGGGTGCCGCTTGGGCGGCCATCTGGGATCTCCTCTTTGATCACCCAGCCCCGCTCCACGGCGGGAAAATTGTACTTCAGCGCCCAATTGGCGGACGTGAATTCCTCGATGAAATCAAACGCGCCGGCCTTGAAGGCCTCCAATTGCACGTCGCGGTCGACGTAATACTCGATGCGGATCTGATCGAAATTCTGCTGCCCGCGTCGCACGGGCAGGTCCTTCGCCCAGTAATCCTCACGCCGCTCAAACGAAACCCAGCGGCCGAATTGGTACGCCCCAAGGCGGTAGGGCCCAGAGCCTATTGGCGGATCGCTGGTGACCTCGCGGAACGCACGCTCCGCATAGCGCGTCTTAGCGAGGATCGGCAGGCTGGCCACCAGGCCGGGCAGATCCCGTGTCACGACGCCGGGCTCGAAATCATAGCGCACGGTGAGCGGGTCGACCGCGGTGGCGGAGGCGACCGCGCGCAATGGCGCGCGATACCAGGGCGCGCCCTCCGCCTTCAGGGTGTCAAAAGTCCAGACCACGTCCTCGGCGGTCACCGGCGACCCGTCCGAGAAGCGCGCCTCGGGCCGCAGATAGAAAACTGCGTAAGCGCGATCCTCCGGCATGCTGACGCTATGGGCCACGAGGCCATACAGGGCGTCCGGTTCATCCGCGGCGCCCAGCATAAGGCTGTCAAACAGCGCGCTCGCCCCATCGGCGGCGGCGCCCTCCAAAATGAACGGGTTGAAATGGTCGAAGGTTTGCTGGCCGCTGCTGGAGGCCAGGCGGATCCGCCCCCCTTTCGGCGCGGCGGGGTTCACATAGTCAAAGTGCTGGAAGTCAGGGGCGTATTTTAGATCCCCGAACGCGGAGAGCCCATGTCGGCGCTCCAACGCGCTGTCGTCGACGTCCGCCATACCGGCGGAGGAGAGCGCCGCTGCAATGAGCGCGGCCGACAAAGCGGCGGCGGGTGACATAGCGCGCAACGGGGGGCGCCCTCCCTGCTCTCGCGGACGCGATCCTGTTCGAACCGCCACCCCAGACGGATGGGAAATTACGGCGAGAGCGCGGCCAACCGCAAGCGAGAGCCGAGGGGAGGCGGTCTACTGGGCCACTTCCGCGACCGGCGTCGCCAGAGGCGCTTCAGATTGCGCGTTCATGTAGACCATCACCGCGGCGCGGTCCTTTTCTTTCTTAAGCCCAGCGAAGTTCATCTTGGTGCCCGGGGCCCACTCTTTCGGCTTGGTGAGGAACGCGTTCATCGCTTCCCAATCCCAAACGCCGCCCTTATCGGCGAGCGCGCTGGAGTAGGAGAACCCGTCATTGGCCGCGATCGTGCGGCCCATGACGCCATGGAGGCTCGGGCCGACGCCATTGCCAGAGCCCGCGTCGATCTTGTGGCACGACGCGCATTTCTTAAAGACGCGCTCACCGGAGGCGAGACTGGCCTCTGCGACAAGCACCGCCAGAGGGATCACTTCTTCGACGACTTCTTCAACGGGCGCGGCGTCCACGGCGGAGGCGTAGTAAAACTTGGGCTCGCCATGGTGATCACCATGGGAGTGGTGGAACATCGACTCAGAGAAAATCACCAGCGCCAGGAAGACCGCCAGCGCCCCCGTGATCGCCCCCATGAACTTGTTGAGCTCGTAGCCGTCGATCATCCCTCGCTCCTTACTGGACGGCGCGATCACGGACACTGCCGGAGGCCGCCGCTTGGCTAGACATCGGGGGAAGCGCTACGTGTTTCAACGTATAAGGTCGACCCCTCGGCCCAGTGATTGCCTGAAAAAACTTTCCAAAGCGTCGCTTTGCCGCTGCGCCCCGAGACGGTGGGGGGCCGTATGACCGACCGGTAAGCCTAAGGAGCGCCTGAAATGCCCGCCGACCCCGCGTCCGCCCGCAAACGCATCGCCTATCAAGGCGAGCCCGGCGCCTTCTCGCACCAGGCCTGCGCCGAGGCTTATCCCGAGATGGAGCCGGTGGCGCATCGCACCTTCGAAGGCGCGATCTCCGCCGTGCGCGGCGGCGAAGCGCAACTGGCCATGCTTCCGGTAGAGAACTCGCTCTACGGCCGCGTCGCGGACGTGCATCACCTGCTGCCAGAGAGCGGCCTCTACCTGATCGCCGAGCACTTCCTGCCGATCCGCCTGCAACTGCTTGCGCCCAAGGGCGCGACCTTAGAGGGCGTGCGCAGCGCCGAGAGCCATATGGTCGCCCTCGGCCAATGCCGGGAGTTCCTCCGCGGTCATGACATTGACGGCCAAATCGGTGGCGACACGGCCGGCGCCGCCAAAGCGATCGCCGAAGCCGGCGACCCGTCGCGCGCGGCGATCGCTTCGGCGATGGCGGCCGACATCTACGGGCTCGACATCATCGCCCGGGACATCGAGGACGCCGCGCATAACACGACACGCTTTCTTGTGGCGTCGCGGCAAAAGATCGAGGCGGACCGGCTGAGCGGGCCGGCGATCACGACCTTCGTCTTCCGCGTTCGCAACATCCCCGCCGCTCTTTACAAAGCGATGGGCGGCTTCGCGACCAACAACGTCAACATGGTCAAGCTGGAGAGCTACATGCTGGGCGGCATGTTCTCGGCGACGCAGTTCTACGTGGATATCGAGGGACATCCCGATGACCCCAACGTCGCTTTGGCGCTCGAGGAGCTTGGGTTTTTCACCAGCTACCTGAAGATTTTAGGGGTCTTCCCCGCCGCGCCGCAGCGGGGCGGTGGCGCGTAGGCCGGCGTTCAGCCCAAAGGATCGATGCGATCCTCCGCCCAGGCCTGGAGAAGCACGCCGGCGATGGCGGCGGGAGGCGGCGGGCGCAGGTCCGGATGACGGCCCGCGAGCGCGTCCTGGATCTCCGTCTTTGTGAACCAGCCTACGCTCTCCAACTCCTCGAGATCCGGCGTCAGCTCCTCGCCCAGCGCCTCCGCGAAGCAGCCCATCATCAGACTTGAGGGGAACGGCCAGGGCTGCGAGGCGAGGTACTCGACCCGCCCAACCTCGACACCCGCCTCCTCCTGCGTCTCTCGGCGCACCGCCGCCTCGATGCTCTCGCCAGCCTCGACGAACCCCGCCAAGAGAGACTGGAAACCCGGCGGCCACCCAGGCTGCCGGCCGAGCACGACCCGCTGTTCGCCGCTGGCCGGGTCGCGGCCGAGGAGCAGCATGATCACCACCGGATCCGTGCGGGGAAAGTGCGTCGCGCCGCAGGCGTCGCAATCGCGTCGCCAGCCGCCTTGGGTCTGCCGGCTTGGCGCGCCGCAATTCGCGCAGAAGCCATGGGTGCGCCGCCATTCGAGAAGCGCGCGGGCCTGGGCGGCCAT
>JBCCTM010000261.1:0-4817 GCA_039198535.1 Pseudomonadota bacterium | reverse complement strand
GATCGCGAAATCCACTACCTTATCTTCAAACAGCGGCGCCGTAATCTGCTGTCGCATCTGCGGGTTAGAGCGGGCGAACTCGAAAAATTCTTTCTCTTGACCGCGATACTGCCGGGCTTGAGCCATGATCGCATTGGTGACCTCGGCTTCGGACACCTGGATCTTGTTCTTGGCGCCGATGTCAGCCAGCAGAAGCCCCAGTTTCACCCGGCGCTGGGCGAGCGTCACATGCTCTTCTTCGGCTTCAATCTCCGGCCGCTCCTGTCCTTGCGCATCCGGATTAGCCTCATTCCACAATTGATGGGCGATCTGCTTGGCCTCTTGATCCACCATGCTCGGCGGCAGCTCGAAAGAGATCGTCTCGTCTAATTGATCCAACAGCTTGCGCTTCAATTGACCGCGGGCCGCGCCTTTGTACTCCTCGGCCAGCCGCTCGCTGATTTGCTCTCGCAGATCCGCCAAATCCTCAGCGCCGTAGCTCTTGGCCAACTCGTCGTCGATGGCGGCGTCCTTTGGTCCTCGGACCTCCTTGACCGTCACTTCGAACACCGCTGCTTTGCCCGCCAGAGCCTCTGCGCCATAGTTTTCCGGAAACGTCACCGCTACGTCGCGCTTCTCGTCCGCCTTCGCCCCGATCAGCTGGTCTTCAAAGCCGGGAATGAACTGGCCCGAACCAAGAACAATCGGAAAATCCTCCGCCGCGCCGCCTTCGAACGCCTCGCCATCGACGCGACCAATGAAATCGATCACCACCTGATCGTCTTTCTCCGCCGCCGCCTCCTTCGCCGCATAGTCAACCGCAGATTTAGCCAGATTTTCAATTGCTTCGGTGACGGAGCTTTCCTCGACGGCCACGGTCAAGCGCTCAAGCTTCAGGCTCTTGAAGTCAACCTCCGGCACATCGGGCAGCAGCTCATAGCTGAACTCAATGTCGAGATCATCGCCTTCATCGAAGCCCTCATTGACGATGCGGATCGCAGGCTCGTTCGTCGGCCGGTGCCCGTTCTCTTCGAGATGCGTCTTGACGGTCGTGTCGACAATCTCGCGCACGGCGTCCCCGAGAAAGCTTTTGCCATACATCTTTTTGAGGAGGGCCGTCGGCGCCTTGCCGGGGCGGAACCCTTTCACCCGCGCGTTCGGGCGCACCTCTTCGATTTTCTCGTCGACTTTCTGGGAGATCTCCGCGGCGACCGCCTTGGCCGCGTACTCTCGCACCAGCCCTTCCGCTTTTGTTTCAGTCACTTGCATTGGGCCGCTCGGCTCCTTCCCCGGGGTGTCCCGCCGACGCTTATGGCGCAGGCGCATTGTGGCGTGAGAGGCGCTGGCTTGCAGATCGCCTCCGCCCTGTCAACGGCCCCCCATCGCCGGTGCGCTCGCCCCGTCCCGGACGGCGGCGCCCCCCTTACCTCAAGTCGCCTCGTCCTCCTCCAAAATCGCCGCCAGCTGCTTGAGAAATTTCCGACCCTTCGGGGTCAGCGAGTGCATCCGCCAACGCCGCTCCTCTGGGTTCACCCGCTGATCGATCAGCGCATGACCCGGCCGCCCGAGACGGCCGCTTTCCATCAGCCCCATGAGGTTGCGCGTCGCGGTCGAGCCGGCGACCCCCAGTTCGTTCATCACCTCCGTGCGGCTGACCCCGTCGTTTAAGGCCACGATCAGGAAGCTCGCCGCCATCGGCAGTTGCATGTCGCCATCCAGGGTTCGAAACGCCTGTATCGCCGCCAGCAGCTTTTTGGCCGCACGCTCTTCCTTTGGGTTGAGTTTCATTTTCTCTCTTCCTTCCCGCGCCGGGCGGCCGATCCTTCAGGCGCCGCATGGGCGCGAAGATCAGCTCGATATGGCGCCAATGCAGATAAATCTCCCCCGCCGGCCCCCGAGTGAGCCGCGGCCGCCATCCCGCAAAGGGTTCCGCGTCCCATACGACACAAAACTCAGCGCCAAGCAGACGCAAACAAACAAATCCCATGACGCTCTCCTACACCTTGCGGGTCGATTTGGAATTTATCCCATATTCTGTGTGCGTCCACTAGATCAGAGAATCGGGATTTTTCTCTATTAATTATATGTACTCTTTTTGTTCACTTGGTCAACGCTCTGCTTACGGAGGTAACTCCCGGAAATAGACGCCAATTAATCCACAGGCGCTGGCCAGGCGCGACAAAAAGTCGCAATTTACAACTCATGAAAGTCGTCGCGCCTCATCCCCATCCGACCCCCTACCCGCGCCATAACTCGCACGGCGAAGCGAGCGCGAAGCGGAGGAGGGCGCGCATGGAGAGCAGGCGCAGACCGGTCTCAAGCTTGGGAGGAGCGTAAAGGTTGGCGGCGACCTCTTCCGCACTGCCGCGCGGATGCGGCCGCCGCTCCAGCCTCTCTCAGTCGGTCCAGCGCCGGCCGCTTGGCCCGCCGCGGAGCGCGCGTTCCGCCCGGCGGCGCGCCCGACGAAGCGACCGCGCCGCCTGCTCTGGATCACCGCCATGCAGACGCGCATAGAGGCTGGCTTTGACATGCCTGAGATCGGCTTTCAGCTGTTTCGCCCGCGTGGCCTCGGCCGCCGCGGCCGCGTCTTTGGCCAAAGCCGGCGCCAACGCCTCGACCGCGAGAGACAGCGCATCCAGCCGGTCGTCATGGGCCAAAGCCCCCGAGGCGCGGGAGAGCCGCGCCATCTGATGGAACAGCGCCCGATCCGGCGCCGCTTCCGCCAACGCCGCATCGGACGCCACCACCGCGTGATCAACCACCAGTCGATGCTGAGCCATGACAGGTTCGAGAAGATCGGCGATGCGCCGCTCCTTGGCGCGACCGCGGCTCCGTTGCTCCTCGAGGCCGCCCCGCCACCCCGCGCGCCGCAGCGCGGGGCCCAGCAATCGGGCGAACATGCCGTCGCCAAACTCGGCCTCGACCACGCATCGGCGCGCGCCCCCCGCGCAGGCGATCTCCGCCAAGGCGGCGAGCACCTCAGGCTCATACCCGCCCTCGAAGCCGCCAGACCCCGTCAGGAACAGCGCGCCATTAAGGGCCTTCACCAGCGCATACGCCGTCTCGTCTTTGCCTCGGCCGGACGGGTCGACCGCCAGAACCGCATCCGCATAGGGCGCGGTGTCCTCTGCGATCTCGGCGGGCCCGACAAAACGGTCGGACGCGCCCCGGCCCAGCAGCCGCGCCGCCCCTTCCAGGCCGGACAAAGCCGGGGTCTCTGCGGACCAGGCGATGTGGTTCGGCCCTTCCCGCTCCCCCAACTGGGTGACGATCAAATCGGCGAGCCGCAGCGGATAACGGAGCGCGTCCGTCTCGCGGGCGTCGAGCAGGAATTGCAGCGCGTAGCCCGCCGGCCCAAAGCTGGCGCGGCGCTCGGCCAGATCATCGCTGTCGAAGCGCACGGGATCGAGAGGCGTCCCCGGAGGAGATCCCCGCGCAATCCGGCGCGCGACATAGGGCGCGAGGCGACCCTGATAGACCGCCGCGTCCAGCGGGATCTCCGCGGGCCAGATCCGCACGGCGTACCCTCGGGCGGGCAGAGCCGCGTAGATCGTCTCCACGCTTTGCGGCGTGCCCAGAAACGTCACCGATCCGCCGGGGCGCAACACGGCGTCGAACTCCTTGATCTGCTCGGAGAGCCGCAGTCGCGCCGCCGCGGTGAGGGCGTTATTTTGCGTCTCAATATCGTCGGCCAAGATCGCATCGGCGCGACTACCGGTGATCTGACCGTTCACGCCCACCGCGCGAAGGCTCGGATCTTTCGCGGGCCGCGCGGGACCCACATCGAAGCTGCTGGCGCTGTCGCGTTGCCCGGGGCGCGGCTTAAGGCGGCGCAGAAGCGGCAGCTCTTGGATCAACCGGCGGACAAACCGCGCCGTCTGATCCGCCGCGGGTTTGGTGGCGGAGACCACCAACACTTTCAGATCCGGATCACGCCACAAGCGCCAAGCGATGTAAGCGGAGAAGATCCAGCTTTTGCCAACGCCGCGGAAGGCCATCACCAGTTTCCGGCGCGGGCCGCGCTGGAGGTAGCGCGCCATATCAAACTGCAGGGGCGTCGGCTTTGGCAGCCCAAGACGACGCCAAACCAGGGCGAGGAATACTCGAAAATCCCGATGCGCCGCGGCGTGCAGAGGACGGCTGGGGGGAGAAGCGCGTTTGGGCATCGGAAGTCTCCATTGTGTTCTATAAGGGATGCAATCGCCCGAGCTGCGGGCGATTGCGGTGGTGCAAAAGCGTGGAAGGCCGCGGGACGGAGGCGGGCGTGCGATGGCGCGTCTAACCGCCCTCGCCCCCCGGCTGTTCCCCGTCGCCTTCCTCATCCTCATCATCGTCAAAGCTCGGCAACTCGGCGAGGAAAGCCTCCAGATCGTCCGTCCCCTCCGGCGACAGAACCGTTCCATTGTCTTTCAGGAAACGGATCGCGGCGGAGAGATAGGCGGGGGGCGCTGGCGCGCGGCCGATCTCAGCCACGCACCCCGATTTTGGATCGGGCTTCTGGACGGGGACGCCGTTCTCCAACACATCGATCAGCCGTTCGAGCACGATCGCACGGAGGCGATCAAAGCCGTCGCGGAGATCGACCCGCCCATCCTCTTGTGGCGGCGGCGCGGGAGGACAGGCGGTTGCGGGGTCGGTCGCGGGCTCGGGCTCGCCGAGATCCGCCGATACGCGCCCTCGCCGCCGCCCTGGCCCCCGCCCTGACCCCCGCCCACTCCCTTGGTGCGGGGCGGTCACCGGCTCGCACCCGGCGGGCTCAGAGACACGCCGCCATGCCCCAGATGACGGTGGAGATCCCGCACCGCGCTCTCTAGGGACAACAAGCGGGCCCGCTGGTC
>JBCCTM010000260.1:0-4831 GCA_039198535.1 Pseudomonadota bacterium | reverse complement strand
CGCCCGCCTCGACGACGCGCACGAACATTTCCATCTCAGAAAATCGATCCATGACGCGGTAATTGGCGCGATTTGCGCGACGATCAACAGTAAAATTCAGCAACTGTGGCGGAGAGCCTTCGGCGCCGGCCCAACGCTGGCGGGACGACCGCAACGCGCGGCCGCGTCGGCGTTATTCGGCGCCCGGAATTGCCTTTCGGGCGGCGCCTGTGCCTAGATGACGGACGACGGAAGCCATTTCGGAGTGCCGAGTGCGATCTGAGACGCCAAACGGCGCCGAGCCGACCGATACGGAGCAGCAAAAGGCGGCCCGTCCGGCGGCCCGCGAAGCGACGGGTCCTTCCGCTGCTGCGGCGGCTGCGCGAGAGGCGGGCGGCGGCGCGTCCGCCGCGCCCCATGCCGATGGCGAGGATCACGTCGTCTTCGAGGCCGTCGAGAAGAGCTATGATGGCGAGACGCTGGTCGTGAATGATCTGCATCTTCGCATCGCCCGTGGCGAGTTTCTCACGCTGCTGGGCCCATCGGGCTCGGGGAAGACAACCTGCCTCATGATGCTCGCCGGCTTCGAGACCGCGACCGGCGGCGAGATCCGGGTCGGTGGTGAGCGCGTGAACGATATCCCGCCCCACAAACGGGGCATCGGCATGGTGTTCCAGAACTACGCGCTCTTTCCGCACATGACGGTTGCGGAGAACCTCGCCTTCCCGCTTCAGGTCCGCAAGACGCCCAAAGAGGAAGTCCAGGATCGGGTTCGGCTGGCCCTCGAGATGACCCGGCTCGATCCGGATATGTTCGGCAGCCGCCGTCCGGCTCAGCTCTCCGGCGGGCAGCAGCAACGCGTGGCGCTCGCCCGGGCGCTGGTGTTCAACCCGGAGCTTGTGTTGATGGACGAGCCGCTGGGCGCGCTCGACAAGCAACTCCGGGAACATATGCAGTATGAAATCAAGACCTTACATGCGGAGTTGGGCGTCACGGTCGTCTATGTGACCCATGACCAAAATGAAGCCATGGCCATGTCGGATCGGGTCGCCGTCTTCAATGAGGGCAAGATCCAGCAGATCGCGCCGCCGCAAGAACTCTATGAGCGGCCCGCCAACAGCTTCGTCGCGCAGTTTGTGGGCGAGAATAATCGGATGTTCGGCGTGGTGGAGGCCATCAAAGAGGGTCGGGCCCGCGTGCGCCTGCGGGATGGAGCCATGGTCTCCGCGCTGGCGGCCAATGTCTCCGCGTCCGATCAGCCGGCGATGCTTTCGATCCGCCCGGAGCGGGTGATCTGCGCGCCTGAGGATGTGAGGGCGGAGAATGTATTGAACGCGGTGGTGCGCGAGGAGGTATTCCTGGGCGACCACATCCGCACTCGGCTGAGCGTCGCCGGAGACGATGATTTCATTGTCAAAACGCCGAATGATCAAGCGGCTGAGCGACTGACGCCGGGGCTGCCCGTGAAGATCGGCTTCAGCATAGAGGATTGCCGCGCGCTCGAAGCGCCTAGGGCGGGACGCTGAGCCTCCGGGCGGCGAGAATGAGGGGGACACCCACGATGGGAGAAGGCAGAATGAGTTTTATCGCTAACGGGAAGGCCTGGGCCGGGGCGGCCTTCGGCATGGGGGCCTGCGCGGCGCTTGCGGCCGCGCCGCTGCTGGGGGGAAGCACTCCGGCGCAGGCGGAAGCCGCCGTCGAGATGACCGTGGTCTCCTGGGGCGGCGCCTATTCCCGGTCGCAGCTCAAGGCGTATCACGAGCCCTACATGGCGGCGAACCCGGGCGTCACGATCATCAATGACGAGTCGTCCCCCGAGGCCGTCGCCAAACTCCGCGCCATGCAAGAGGCCGGAAATCTCACCTGGGATCTCGTCGACGTGGTCGCCGCGGATGCGATCCGCCTCTGCGATGAAGGTCTAGCCCTGGAGATCGACCATGACGTGGTGCTGGCCGACGCGCCGGACGGGACGCCCGCGAGCGTTGATTTTGGCGAGACGATCATCTCGGACTGCTTCATTCCGCAGATCGTCTACTCCACAACCTTCGGCTATCGCACGGACAAGGTGACCGAAGCGCCGACATCGGTCTGCGCGTTGTTCGACCTTGAGAAATACCCGGGCAAGCGCTCCATCGAGAAGCGACCCATCAACAATATGGAATGGGCGCTTCTCTGCGATGGCGTGGAGAAAGAGGCGATCTATGACGTCTTGGAGACCGAAGAGGGCGTCGCCCGAGCGTTGGCCAAGCTCGACAGCATTAAAGACGAGATCGTGTGGTGGGACAGCGCCGCGCAGGCGGTCGACCGGCTCGCCTCGGGCGAAGTTGTGATGGCCTCCGCCTATAATGGTCGCCTGTTTTCCTTGATCGAGGAGAAGAAAGCGCCCGTGGCGATGCTGTGGGACGCGCAGGTCTACGATCTCGATGGGTGGATCATCCCCACGGGACTGTCGCCGGAGCGCCTGGAGGCGGTGAAGCAGTATTTGGCCTTCGCCACCGACACGCAGCGCCTCGCGGACCAGGCGGCTTGGATCGCTTACGGCCCGGCGCGCGCCTCATCCGGGCCGCTTGTGGGCCAGCACGCCGAACTTGGCATCGAAATGGCCCCGCATATGCCCACCAACCCGGCCAATGCGACCAACACCTTGCTCACCAATTATGAGTGGTGGGCGGACAACCGAGACGACATCGACGTCAAGTTTGAGGCGTGGCTCGCCCAGTGAGCGCGCCGTCGAGCGTCGATCCGCCGGAAGGCGCGCCGGGTCGCAACCGCGGCGGGCCTTCCAAAGGCGCCTCGGCGCTCGAACGCTACACCTTCGGCCTGCTCGGCGGGTCGGACGCCGCTGCGCCCTCCCTCAAGCGGCGGCTACGGCGGGCCGAGCGGATCAAGCAGTTGCGGGCTTTCGCCCTCGTCGGTCCGCTGGTCGCCTTTGTCCTCATCGCCTTCCTGGCCCCGATCGGAGACATGCTGCTCCGCTCCGTTGAGAACCACATCGTCCCGGAGACGCTGCCGCGGACTGTGGTCGCGTTGGAGAGCTGGAACCCAGAACTCCAGGAAATCCCAGGAGAGGCCGTTTTCGAGGCGCTCGCCACCGACCTGCGGGAAGCCTTCGCCGCCAAGGTCCATGCGCGTCTCGGGGCGCGGCTGAACTTTGAGATGCCGGGGCTCTCAAGCCTGTTTCGCAAGACGCCGCGCCGCCTCGCGCCGCGCCGCGCCTCGGCTCGGGAGAAGATCGAGGCGCAGATCGCGGCGGAGGGCTACCGCACCACCATCATCGGCGTCGACAAAGATTGGGGCGACCCGGCCGTGTGGCGGCTGCTGAAGCAGTTCAGCGGCTCCTACACCGCCGGCTATTTCCTCGCCTCGGTGGATCGCGGCGTCGGCCCTGAGGGCGCGGTGACGCTGAAGCCCGAGGGCGAGCGCATCTATCTGGATCTGTTCGGCAAAACGCTGTGGATGAGTTTCGTGATCACGCTGCTCACCATCGCCCTCGGCTACCCGGTCGCCTATCTGCTGGCTGCCCTGCCGGCCGGGCGCGCCAACCTGCTGATGATCCTTGTGCTTTTGCCGTTTTGGACCTCGCTTCTGGCGCGGACCAGCGCATGGAAGGTGCTGCTGCAGGGCGAGGGGCTGGTGAATGACGTGCTGGTCGGCACCGGCCTGAACGGCGTGATCTTTTGGCTGCTGAGCTTGGTCTCGACCCCGGTGGTGGCGAGCTTGTGTCAGAACGATCTGACCCAGATCCTCGCCGGCGGGCCAGACGTGCTGCGGCAGATGGCGGATCGGGTCGGCGTCCAGCAGCTTTCAGACTGCGCCTTGCAGGCGATCGCCGTTTTGAAGACGGACGGGCCCGCCGCCGCCATGGCGCTCGTCGGGGAAATCGACGCCGCCGGGCGCGCCTCCGGCTATGGCGACGAGCGCTTCGCCATGGTCGACAACCAGACCGGCGTCGTGATCGCCATGACGCATATCTTGCTGCCCTTCATGATCCTGCCGCTCTACGCCGTGATGAAGACCATCCCAGGCGATTATGTGCGCGCGGCGAAATCACTCGGGGCGACGAACTGGACGGCGTTCTGGCGGGTGTACTTTCCAAATACACTGCCTGGCCTGGGCGCCGGCGCGGTGCTCGTGTTCATTTTGGCGATTGGATATTACATCACGCCGGAGATTTTAGGCGACACGGACGGTCGTTTCATCTCCAATAAAATCGCGCACCATATCAGTTCGTCTCTGAATTGGGGCCTGGCGGCGGCGCTCGCCTCGCTGCTGCTGTTGGCGGTGGGCGTGCTCTACGGCGTCTATTATCGCTTGTTGGGCGGCGACAACGTCCAACTCCGCTAAGGCCTTATCGAGCGAAATCCGGGAGTTCGGTTCACCATGGAGCCCTTGCCGCCCTACGCCAGCACCCGCGAGCGCGCCGGCCGGATCGCCTTCATCAGCTTTTGCGCGTTGATCTTGCTGTTCCTGATCTTCCCGCTGCTGGTGATCATCCCCATCAGCTTCACCTCCGGCGCGACGCTGACCCTGGAGCCGGAGATGCTGGCCCTTGAGCGGGAGGCGTTCTCCTGGCGCTGGTATGAGGCGTTCCTCGCCGATGAGGGCTGGCGCCGAGCGCTTTACAATTCGTTCACCATCTCACCCGTGGCCGCGCTGATCGCCACCGTTCTGGGCACCATGGCGGCGCTCGGGCTCAGCCAAAGCCAATTGCCCTTCAAAGGCGTGATCATGGGCGTTCTCATTTCGCCGATGATTGTGCCGCTGATCATCTCGGCGACGGGCATGTACTTTTTCTACAGCCGCATGGGCCAACACGACCCCCCAATAGGTGCCCTGCAGGCCCAGGCGGCTG
>JBCCTM010000259.1:0-4838 GCA_039198535.1 Pseudomonadota bacterium | reverse complement strand
TCCAAACACGTTTTGACATGAGCGCCGCCCAGCGACCAACGCCGCTGGGCCTGGCGCAAAGAGAGCTGATTTTGACAAACACTCCTTCAAGCGCCGGCTTCGAGGCTTTCGACCTGGGCGCCCCTTTGCAGCGCGCGCTTTCCGAGCGCGGCTTCACAACGCCGACGCCCATACAAGCCGCGGCGATCCCGCAGATCCTCGAAGGCCGGGATCTGATCGGCCTCGCGCAGACGGGCACGGGCAAGACCGCGGCTTTCGTCCTGCCGCTGGCGCAAAATCTGGCCGACGAGGACGACGGGGCCCGCCGGCGGCCGACCCGTTGCTCGGCGCTGATCCTGGCGCCGACCCGCGAGCTGGCCGTGCAGATCCATGATGACGTTGTGTTGTTCGGCGGCGCGCTGAAGCTGAAAAGCGCCGTCATCCTGGGCGGCGTCGCCCGCGGCCCGCAAGAACGCGCCCTGGCGCCCGGCGTCGATGTGGTGGTCGGCACGCCCGGTCGGATTCTGGACCTGCTCAACACACGGCATCTAAGCCTCGAAGATTGCACCGATTTCATCCTCGATGAGGCGGACCAGATGTTGGATCTTGGCTTCATTAGAGATGTTCAGAAGATCGCGCGGAGACTGCCGACAGACCGCCAGACGCTCATGTTCTCCGCCACATGGCCCAGCAGCGTCGCGGACCTGGCCGATGAGCTTTTGACCGACCCGGTTAAGATCCGCGCCGGCGAGCAATCGGAGAAACCGACGCCTGAGCGCATTGCGCAGCAGATCCGGTTTGTGGGCGGAGACGCCGGCCGTCCCGATGTGCTCCGCGGCGTGTTCGACGATCCCTCCGTCCGCCGCGCGATTGTGTTCACGCGGACGAAGCGCGGGGCGAATAAGGTGGCCGAGGTGCTCGAACGCGCCGGGGTGAACGCCGCGCCGATCCACGGCAACAAGAGCCAGAACGCCCGGCAGCGCGCGCTGGACGCGTTCAAATCCGGCGAACTCCGCGCGCTGGTCGCCACCGACATCGCCGCCCGCGGCATCGACGCGCCCAATGTCAGCCATGTGGTCAACTACGACATGCCGACCACGGCCGAGACCTATGTCCACCGCATCGGCCGGACCGCGCGGGCCGGCAAGGACGGCCTCGCCATCTCCATCTGCGGCGCCGAAGAGTTGAGCGAACTCAACGCGATCGAGCGGTTGATCGGCTTTGCGATCCCCGTGGTCGGCGATGCGCCGCGCCCGAGCAAAGCCGAAGCCCGCGCGGCGGAGGCGGCGGCGAAGGAGAGACGCGCGTCGTCAAAACGCCCGCCTCGCCGCGGCGGCGGCCGGGATGACGGCTCTCGCCCGGCGCGAGAGCAGCCGCGCCAAGGACGCAACCGTCGCGGCGGCAAGCGTCGCGGTCCGGGAGCGGCGGCCTAACGTCGGCCCACCGTTTGCGAACGGCCCCCCGCCGCCTTAACGTGCGGCGTGCTGGGGCCGGTGGCCTCGTCGTTTCAGTGTCACCGCCATGTTCAAACGCTGCGCGCTCGCATTGCTCGCCGCCTTGCTTCTGACTGCGGCGGTCGCCGCCTTGCGGGGCCCCGCCTTCGCTCAAGGTGATCGCTGCCGCGTCGCAACCGCCGATGGCGGGGCCGAGGTCTGCGCCTGTGAGCGGAGCGTGGGTTGGCGGATCGTCCCCATGGACGTTTGCGTTGGATCAACGGCCCCCGCCGCGGTCCCATCGGGTCGCTTCACAGCACCGGCTGGACGCGCCTGGGTTTGCTATCTGGAGTATGCGGACCGAGGGCGCGCCATCGGCCGGGGGCAGGGGATCTCCTCCGGTCGCGGGGAGCGCTACAGGGTTGCGGAGATCCGCGTTTTCCAGCGCCAGAGCGGGCGATATGTCGTCTGCGCCGGCGACGAGAGCATTCGCAAGATGGAGCAGAAGCGCAGCACCCGACTGCGCGACGGCATCTTCGCCTCCATCCGCTTGCTGCCAGGCGACGACTTCACCGCCTTGGTCTGGTCGTCTCCCCAGGCGCAGAATGTGGATAGCGGGCGGCAGCAAGCCGAGATCAACCGTCAACTGGGCGCTGTGGTTCAGGGCTTTGAGGGCGCACAGGCCTACTGCGCGGAAAACCCAGAGGCCTGCGCGTCGGATCCCGGAGAGGGACGCGACCCCTCGGTGGACATCATGGACGAGGTGATCTGCCGCGATCGCGGCGTGTGCTGAGCGTCAACGGCGCGACGTCTCGCGGATGAGGCGGAAAAAATAGGGGCGCTCCATGCCCTTGAAGTCCATCCAGCCGAGCATTTCGTCCGGTCCAAGGCGGGCGAAGACGTCGTTGATGGGCTTATTGTCGTAGAGCATGGCCGCATGGGGCCGACCTCGGAAGTCGATCACGCGGAGGCGCGCGCGGCTTCGCCCGGTGCGGAACAGCGGGGCGAGCAGGGGAAAGCTCAGGGATAACAGCGGATCGCGCAGCGGGAGATGCGTCACCAGCCGAACGGGAAGCAACGCCGGATTAAGCCGCATCTCGCCCCAGAGCGGCGCCTTGTGGATCAAGGGGTCCACGTCGTCAGCGTCGCGGAAGGCTTTGCCGTACCAGTAGGAGGCCTCAAGCAGGCCGTCCATCGGGTGCGCCGTGTTTACGGCGGCCCCGCGCCAGCGGCCGATCATGTCCTCGGCGGCGGCGGGCGTGAGGCGGTCGAACAGCGCGATGGCTTCTTCGGTTGTCAGTTTCTCGGGGATCATCGCGTGGGCAGGCGCGTCGAGCATCGGGGGCCCTCAGTCAGTCGGTGGTCTCTTCCAATTTCTGTCCCACGGCGGCGCTCAACTGGCGGCGCAGAAGCTTGCCGTTGGCGCTCCGCGGTAGCGGATCTACCAAGTAGAACGCTCGCGGAGTTTTGTAGTCCGCCAGGCGCGCGCCGGCGTGGGCGCGGAGCGCGGCCGGGTCGAGCCGACCATCGTCCCCGCCATCGGCGGCCGCGGGCGTGATCCAGAGCGCGATGACGCTGAGCCCCTCGCTGATCGGCAGCTCCGCCGCGGCGCATTCGGCCACGCCGGGGTGGTCGGCGAAGGCGGCCTCCACCTCGAGCGGCGCCACCCGGTAGCCTTGAGCGTTCATCTGGTCGTCGGCGCGGCCGAGATAACGGAGCGCGCCATCGGCGCGTCGCTCCACCAGATCGCCCGTGACGAACCAATCGCCACGCAACGCGGCGGCGGTGTCCTCGGGCCGGCCCCAATAGCCGAGCATCAGCCCCGGATCATCGCGGCGCACCGCCAGCACCCCGGTCGCCGGGCCTTGTTGCGGCGCGTCTCGTCCCTCTGCGTGGTCAAGAACCGCCACCACTCGCCCGGGTTGAGGCCATCCGGTCCATCCCGGGTCGGCCTGTCTCGAAGGGGATTGGGAGATAAACGTCGAGACCTCGCTCATGCCGAGCGCCTCCAAGAGCGGCGCGCCCGTCTCCGCCTCCCAGGCGCCGCGGAGCGCGGGGCTGAGTTGTTCCCCGGCCGCGAGGGCGTGCCGAAGGCTTGCGAAGGCGGGCCCCACATCGCGCCCGTATTTGAGGATGCGCCGATAGACGCCGGGCACGGCGGCGAATTGCGTCGGCGCCCAGGCCTTCGCCAGCGCGGGCCAAGCTTCGGGCCGCCGCGCGCCGGCGTTCAAAATAGAGGTCGCCCCCACGCTCCACGGATCGGAGAGGCCCACGCCCAGCGTGTAGGTCCAGTTGAACGCGCCGGCATGCATCACCCGGTCTGCCGGGCGCATATCGTGCCACCCAAGCCGCATCATGCGCCGCGCCCAAAAAGAGCGCTGCGCGTGCAGCACGCCCTTGGGCGCGCCGCTGGAGCCGGACGTGTAGACGAGGAGGGCCGGGTCGTCGGCGCGGGTCGGCCGGATCTCCGCCACCGGTCCCGCAGTCAACGCCGCCGCGTCCAGTCGTTTGGCGCCGCCGAGATCAAGGCCAGCCGGCGCCTCGAGATCGAGCAATGCGAGCTTGGGCGCGGCGTCCCTGATAATGTGCTCGAGTTCGCCCTGCGAGAGTTGCGAGGAGACGGGCGCGGCCACGGCCCCTGCGGTTAGCGCGCCGAAATAGGCGATGGGAAATTCGGGCCCGTCGCCGAGCCGGATCAGCACGCGGTCCCCCGGCGAAAGCCCGGCGGCCACCATCGCGCCCGCCGCCCGGCGCATGGCGGCGTCGATTTCCGCGAAGGTCCAGCGCGCCCGCAGCCGCTCCGGCGCGTCGCCATCGACAACCAACAGCGCCTCCGCCTCGGGCCTCTCCGCCGCGGCGCGGGCTAGGCAAAACTGCGCGGCGTTGAATTCGGCGGGGCATGGATCGGCGCCGCGCGCCTCTTCCGCCGCGGTCTCGCTCACGCCCGGCGACGGGTCGCGGCGGCTCCGGCCACGCGCTCGCGGCGGCCGCGCTCGGTGGCGCTTTTGAGCTGACCGCAGGCGGCGAGGATGTCTCGGCCGCGGGGCGTGCGGATCGGGCTCGCATAGCCCGCCCGGTTCACGATGTCCGCAAACGCCTCGATCCGCTCCCAGGACGAGCATTGAGAGGGCGCGCCGGGCCAGGGGTTGAACGGGATCAGATTAATCTTGGCGGGGATGCCGCGGATCAGCTGCACGAGGCGCCTGGCGTCGGCGTCGCTGTCGTTCACGCCGTCCAGCATCACGTAGTCAAAGGTGCTGCGTTCGGCGTTGGAGAGGCGCGGATAATCTCGGCAGGCCTGCAGCAGCGCCTCGATGTTCCATTTGCGGTTGATCGGCACGAGCACGTCGCGGAGGCCGTCCTCCACCGCGTGGAGCGAGATGGCCAGAAGACAGCCGATCTCCTCGCCGGCCCGCGCCATGGCGG
>JBCCTM010000258.1:0-4860 GCA_039198535.1 Pseudomonadota bacterium | reverse complement strand
CGGCAGCAGCGCCACCCAGAAATCCCAACGCGCCACATAGGTCACCGGCAGAGTGGCGCGCAGGCGGCCCGAGACCACCACATCCACCGCCCGCGTCGCCCCTTCGACCCGCTCATCGGCGAAGGCCCCGCCATCGGCGGTGAAAGCGATGGCTGCGGTGGGCTCGCCGGCGCGACACGCGATCTGAAGCCGGCCGACGCCGCTGTCGGAGGCGATCCAAGCCCGCGCGCGGCCGCCGGAGAGCGGCTGATAGCTCCATCGCTCCGCCACAGGCGCGCTCCACCCGGGCTCGACGGTGGGCGGGTAGGGGCTGAGCCCCGTGGGCGTGTCGAGTTCCAAACCTGCGGCGAACCAGGCGGCCAGGCGACGCGCCTCCGTGTCGCTCGCGCCGGCGCTCTCCACAGCTCGGGCCGCCGCCGCCGCCCGTTCCGCCGCCGCGGCGCGGCCTTCGGCGGTGAGCAGCTCCGGCGCCACGAAATCCCGCCCGTTCCAGACCCGAACGCGTTGACAGCGCGGTTGAGCCCGGCCGCAATCCCCTCCGCTCAAGCTGACCGTGACCGCCGGCAGGCCCCGATACGCCTCCCGCGGCTTGGCGTCGGGCGGCAAACTGGTCTTGCGGAAGGCGCCGTCATCATCGGTGACGTAGACGCTGCCGTCGCAGGCGCCTGTGCCGCAAAACACGCCACGAAAGCCGTCGCAGACAACGTCATAGGCGATCACAGCGTCCTGCGCGCCGTCCGCGTTCAAGTCGGTCCAACGCACGAAATTCTCGGGGTATTCCACCTGAAGGCAACTTGCGCCGATCTCCCGCCGCGCCTCTGCGACCGGATCTTCTATGAGGGCGCCGGCGGCGGCCACTTGATTGAGGAGCGGCGTCGCCTCCGGGGCGCCGACGCCATTGGCGGCGAGCGCGGCGGTCGCGGTGTCGGCCTGGGCGAGCGGCGAAGGCGCGACATGGGCGCGCCAGGCGATTAAGGCGGCGGTGACTAAAACGGCTCCGGCGAGGATCCCGAGCCGCAAAGACGATGCGGGGTCGACGCGGGGTTGGCCGACGGCTCGGGCTGGCGCGCCCCATCGGCTCGCGCTGGTCCGCGCTCGCGGGGCTCCATCCTTTGAGGACGCGGCCTCGCGCCCGCCGGGTCTGACGCCGCCGCCCAGCACGAGGGTTTGCTCGGGGACGTCGTCGGCCTCCGCTCGGTCCGCTGCGTCCAATTCGATCGGATCGAGATCGGCGGGCTCGGGCCCGTATGGCTCGTCGCGCCGAGAGACGGGGCCGCGCCGTTCGCCGAAGCGGTCGCCGCGCGCTCCGGCCGGCCGTTTGAGCGGTCTCTTCCAAAAGCCCGCCATGCTTCCCCCTCGCCGCCGCGCGCCGGCGCGGCGTTTTGGCGTTTGGCCGCGTCAGTTGCGGTCCTTATCCACCAACGCGCCGTCCTTAATCCACGGCATCATGCCCCGGAGCCTCTCGCCGACCTCTTCGATTTCATGCGCGTCATGGAGCCGCCGCGTCGCCTTGAAGCTCGGCTGACCCGCGCGGCATTCGAGCATCCAGTCGCGGACGAACTTGCCTTCTTGGATATCGTTCAAGATCGCCTTCATGCGCGCCTTGGTCTCCTCCTTGGGCAGCACCCGCGGGCCGGAGACATACTCGCCGTACTCCGCCGTATTGGAAATCGAGTAATTCATGTTGGCGATGCCGCCTTCATAAATCAGATCCACGATCAGCTTCACCTCATGCAGACACTCGAAATACGCCATCTCCTGGGCGTAGCCGGCCTCCACGAGCGTCTCGTAGCCAGAGCGAATCAGTTCAACCAAACCACCGCAAAGAACCGCCTGTTCGCCAAACAGATCGGTCTCGCACTCCTCCCGGAAGGTCGTCTCGATCACGCCCGAGCGCCCGCCGCCGATCGCTGAGCAATAAGCGAGCCCAAGCTCCAGCGCTTTTCCGGTGGCGTTGTTTTGGACCGCCACCAGGCAAGGCACGCCGCCGCCGCGCTGATATTCGCCGCGCACCGTGTGACCCGGGCCTTTGGGCGCCATCATGATCACATCGACGGTCGCTTTCGGCTCAATGAGGCCGAAATGAATGTTGAGCCCGTGGGCGAAGGCGATGGCCGCGCCGTCTTTGATGTTGGGCGCGATCTCGACGCGATAGGTGTCGGATTGCAGCTCATCGGGCATGCACATCATGATGAGGTCCGCCCAGCCGGCGGCCTCGCCGATGGTTTTGACCGCCAGTCCTTCCGCCTCCGCTTTTTTCGCCGAGCCCGAGCCGGGTCGGAGCGCCACGCAGAGGTTCTTTACGCCGCTGTCGCGCAGATTGAGCGCATGGGCGTGCCCTTGGCTGCCATAGCCGACGATGGCGACATTGGCGTCTTTGATCAGGTTAATATCGCAATCGCGATCGTAGTAGACGCGCATCGTCTGCTCTCCCGGGTCGTCTGCGAGGCGGCGTCCCGCCGCTCGGCGCTACACGCAATAATCTCAGCCCGTTACGGGGCGCGTGGCGCGGTTTCAAGGGTGAATGCGCCGCCCTGGGCGGCGCGGTATCGCCGGATGGGCGATCCGCCGCGGCGAAAGCGCGGTGGAACGGGCGCGCGAGGCGCATGCTCGGGTCGGTCTCGCTGCGGCCCTCGGGCGCAATCCGGCGCGCATCGCCCGTGATCGCCGACGCCCGCCGACCTCTGGCCAGCACACGCGGCCTGTGCTAGGCGCGCCGCGACACCCAGACCCAACCAGCATGACGCTAGCGAGGAAGGAGCCCGGCCATGGCCGTCGAGCGCACGCTCTCCATCATTAAACCCGACGCCACCGAGCGGAACCTCACGGGCAAGATCAACGCGTTGTTTGAAGACGCTGGCCTGCGCATCGTCGCCCAGAAGCGGGTGCGCCTGACCAAGGCTCAGGCGGGCAAATTCTACGAGGTGCACAAAGAGCGGCCGTTCTACGGCGAGCTCTGCGAGTTTATGTCCCGCTCGCCGGTGGTGGTGCAGGTGCTGGAGGGCGAGGGCGCCGTCGCCAAGAACCGCGAGATCATGGGGGCCACTAATCCGGCCGAGGCCGCGCAGGGCACCATCCGCCAGCAATTCGCCGAATCAATCGGGGAGAACTCGGTGCATGGCTCCGACAGCCTCGAGAACGCCGCCACCGAGATCGCCTACTTCTTCGCCGGCATGGACATCGTCGGCTGATTTGGGGTGGGCCGGCGGATGAGCGGGCGGCGACTTATCCGCCGCCCGAGATGGCGATACTAAAAGCGGCTGGTCTCCATGGCGCGGTCGGACGCTCTGCAGGCCTCACGCTCTTTTTGGCGCCACCACCGATGCAACGCTTCGCGCTGAGCGCGGGCGCTTTTCATAAACTTACTCGGGTAGCGCGTCACCGCGAGCGCGATGTCTCGTCTGTCCGACGCTGAGAGCGAGGCGTCTTGATAAAGCGCCTTTACCGCATCATCAAACTGTGACGATGTCAGCCCTTCCGCCGTCAACGCGGCCATGTGGACGGTAAGCCTGTCTTCCACCTTCAACGCTCCTTTCGCCTCACTGGCGGAGAGCGTACGGACGGTTTTAACCGCCTCTTTCGTTCGAGCCGACCCGCTGCCTGCGATCTGAAGGATCGTCTTTAGTGCATCTAGATCTTGTAGCTCTCCGCTCTCTCCACCATATATCTCGGCGATTGAAAGAGCGGCTGTCAAAAGGTTTTCACGAGCCTCGGTCGTCTTGTCGTCAAAGCCTTGGGCCGTAAGGCCTTCTGCAATCTCAACGAGCGTCGCAAGCTCGTTCTCCGCCCGGATTTTCTCTGCGCGAGCCCAAATTTTCCTAAGATGGGCGTCGCCATGATCCGCAACGAAGCGCGATGCAGCGCTCCAAAGTGGAGGCTCATTCGGCGGCGATTGGTTCGGTGGTTTTCTGTTCGCCATGCTGGGCTCTTTCCGCGTCGGCCATCCGTGCGGTGATCTCGTCTCCAATCGGATCGATTATCTTTGTTCGGATCTCATTCGTTTCAACGTAGGCGACCGTCCGGCCAGCAGCATCTCGAAAATTTGCATGATGATACAGTGCCGGTGTGAAGTCGAACCGAGACCCTATCGGGAAATGGCTCGGGATTGGATGAAGTGATTGCGACCCGCTGCGCGCGATGGGTGAGTTCTTGACACGTTGGATCAGATCTTCTCGAGCGCTTCTCTCCGCATCCGGCTCATTTTCGAAGTTTGACACCATGGTCTTCACAAAGCCGAGCATCAGAAGGTGAGGACAAATTTGGTCTTTAAGTTGTGCTACTCTTTCAATGAATTTAAACGCACCATTTGTTGAAAATAAATCAGCTCGGGTTGGTACAATCAGGTGGGTCGCAGCGCAAAGCCCGTTGATGCCTGCGGTTGTGTCGCGCGGAGGCGCATCGAGAATCACCATATCGAATTCGGACTGGATTTTTTCCGAGAGGAGGAAGCGAAGAAGGCGGAAGCGCACGTCGTCTCCGCTCGCGGGCGTATGCTCCAAGTCGGGATCGGGCAGTTCCTCTTCAGCGATATCTTTGCGCAGACGAGACCATTTCACCAGCAGCCAGTCTTCCAGATCCGCTAGAGCGTCAGTGGCGAGATAAAATGCGGAGTCCCTGAGAGCATCCCTAAAGTCAGCATTCGTGCGAAGTTGAACGCCCTTGAGGCGACCGCGTGCTTCAAAATATCGATTAGCCCGGCGATCAGGAAAGGGATTTTTTAAAATAGTTTCGATTCGTCCAGCGGGAAGGATTTTATCTTCACTCAGTGCTAGTAAGTTTTCAGAGAGACTTCCTTGCCAATCAAGGTCGACAAACAAAACACTTTTATTTCGTTTCGCGGCAAAGTACACTCCTAAGTTG
>JBCCTM010000257.1:0-4866 GCA_039198535.1 Pseudomonadota bacterium | reverse complement strand
GGCCGCGGCGGCCCCGGCGGATTTGAATGAGGCCCTTGATCTCGTGCTGGCGGAAGCTGGCGATCGGGGGCCGACCCGCGTGAGCCTATCGCTCAGCGCCGCCTCGGCGGACGACGCGGGCGACGTCTTGATCGACGACGCTTTGGCGGAGAGCGGCCCCTCGCCGGGCCCAGAAGTGGCGCAAGACGCTGTGCAAGAAGCCGTCATCGAAATTGAAACGGCGCGGGCCGAGCGCCCCTGGCCGCCCCTCCTGCTCCGCGCCGCGGGCCTCTTAGCCGAGCGCGCAGGCGGGCGCTTCGAGGAGCCTCGCGGCCGCGACGGCGGCTTCGATCATCTGTCTTTGCGCTTCGCCCGGCCAGGGCCGCGGCGTGATGGGTCCGCCTCAAGCGATCCCTGAGCCAAGCATGCCGGTCGGATCCTCAAGCCGCCGGAGCCGCGCCGTCGCTTGGCGCGCGAAGCGCCGGAGCTGAGCCTGCCGCCGCGCGGAGGCCAAAGGGTGCTCCGGGGCCGTCGAGACGATCTCCGCCCCGAACGCGTCCGCGCAGATCACGCCGACCTCCGGGGGCAGCGCCTCCATCGGGAAGTCCGCGTCCACGGCGAAGTAAAGCGCATCGCACCACGCGCGGTAGCCTTCCCATTTCTGATCCGCGCGGAGATCCTCGAGACTGGATTTCACCTCGATCGCCCAAAATCGCCCGGCGGCGTTCAGCGCTAAGAGATCCAGGCGGCGGCCCCGTTCCGGCGTAAATTCCGGCAACGCCTCCCACCCCAGTTCCGCCAGATGGCGCCGCACCCCGCGGGTAATTGACGCCGTACGCTCAGAACGGCCTATTTCACCCACCTCCCGCACGTATTCATCATTACTCTTGTTCATGATTAAGCCGCCTAAACCAACAAACTCGCGCAAAACGCCAATAATGCCGGGGAATTAATTTCGTAAACCATTTCCATTCAGACCCAATCAACAGGTTTGGCGCTTAATCGTCCAAGTCGAAGGACACTTGGTTCGACAACATGACTGGAGAGAAGACATGCTGCAGAAGTTTCTGAAGGACGAGTCCGGCGCCACCGCGATCGAGTACGTGCTGCTGGCCGCCCTGATCGGCGTCGCGATCATCACCGCCGCCACCACGCTGGGCACCGAGCTCGGCAACAAGCTCGGCGACGTGACCGACGAGCTGAAGAAGTCGAAGGCGGTGCCGGGCAAGTAATCGCCCCACCCCTCGGGGGTCGCCCTGCGGCGGCGGCCCCCACGCCACAGCGTTCGGCCCTCCCCGGGGCCGGGCGCCTTTTTGCGTAGCAGACGCCTCGCGCCGCGCCACGGCGCGGGAGACGCCAGACAGGACGTCGGGAGAAGAACAGCCATGTCGCTCGCCATCGGAACGTTTTTCGGATCGCTCATGGGCCCGGTCCTGCTTTCCGCTTTTCCCCTCGCGCTGATCGCCGCCGCGCTGACGGATCTGCAGCGCTTCATCATTCCAAACTGGACCAGCCTATTGCTGATCCTGGGCTTCGGCGTCGCCTTCACCGCCGGCGCGGTCAATGGCGCGCTTGGGGTGGGCGACCTCGCGACGCATCTCGGCGTCGGCTTGGCGGGCTTCGCGATCGGCTTCGTGCTGTGGGCCTGCGGCCTGTGGGGCGGCGGCGACGGCAAGCTGTTGGCCGCGGCCGCGCTCTGGTTCGACCCCTCGGCGGTGCTGATGATGCTCCTTTGGGTGGCCGTGTTCGGCGGATTGACGGCGATCGCTTGCTTCATGCTGGTCGCCTTCAAGGAGGTGCTCTACCCGCTGCCCGTGGTCGGCCGCCTGCCGTTCGAGAAATACTCGCGCACGGTGCCCTACGGCGTCGCCATCGCCGCCGGCGCGCTCATGGCGCTGCCCGACAGCGTTATGTTCAGTGCGGTGACCATCGGCGTCGTCTGATCAGCGCCCGCGGGCTCACCGTCCGCTCGGCGGTCGGGGCGGCGCGATCCGGGAGGGCGGGTGGGGAACGCGGCGGCCCGAGCGCCGAGCGGACGACCTCGCCCATTTAGACCACAGGCTCCAAATCGAACGCCGCCGCCATCAGCGCTTTGGTGTAATCGGTGCGCGGCCGCTCAAGCACCTGCTCCGCCGCGCCTTCTTCGACGATATCGCCATCCTTCATCACCAAAATCCGGTGCGCCATGGCGCGCACCACTTTGAGATCATGGCTGATGAACAGATAGGCCAAGCCGTATTTCCGCTGCAGCTCTCGCAACAGCGCGACGATCTGCGTCTGCACCGTCATGTCCAGGGCCGAGGTGGGCTCGTCGAGCACCACGAAGCTCGGCTTCAGGATCATCGTGCGGGCGATGGAGATGCGTTGGCGCTGGCCGCCCGAGAACTCGTGGGGATAGCGGTCCATCATCTCCGGCTCGAGACCCACTTCTTCAAGCGCGGCGCTGATACGGCGGCGGAGCGCCGGCTCATCGCGCAGGGCCGCCGCCTCCTCCGGTTGCGCCCGGAGCCCCTCCGCCACGATCTCCGCCACGGACAATCGCGGGCTCAGCGCGCCATAGGGGTCTTGGAAAACCATCTGCATGCGTTTGCGGAGCGGGCGCAGCTCCCGCGTGCGCAGGCCGTCGATCCGGTCGCCGAGGAAAGCGACGCGCCCCTCCGACGCGGTCAGGCGCAACAGGGCCAAGCCGAGCGTCGTCTTACCCGAACCTGACTCGCCCACCACGCCCAGCGTCTCACCCTTGCGGATCGAAAGGGTCGCCTGGCGCACCGCTTTCACATGGCCCACCGTCCGGCGGAGCACGCCCTTTTTGACCGGGAACCACACCTTCAGCGCGTCGGCCGCCATCACCTCCTCGGAGTGGCGATAGGCGGGCGGCGGCGCGCCTTCGGGCTCGGCGGCCAGGAGCATGCGCGTATAGGGGTGCTCGGGCGCCTCGAACACCCGGTCCGCCGGCCCGGTCTCGACGATCTCGCCCGCCTGCATCACCGCAACCCGGTCGGCCAGCCGTCGCACCACACCCAGATCATGGGTGATGAACAGCATGCCCATCCCCCGCTCCCGCTGCAGCCCTTTGAGGAGGCTCAGGATCTGCGCTTGGATCGTCACGTCGAGCGCCGTGGTCGGCTCATCGGCGATCAGCAGGTCCGGCGCGTTGGCCAGCGCCATGGCGATCATCACGCGCTGCCGCTGACCGCCCGAGAGCTGATGCGGATAGTAGCTGAGCCGGGCCTCGGGATCAGGCAGGCCAACCTCCTCGAGCAGCTCAAGCGTCCGCGCCCGGGCGGCCGCTTTGTTCAAGCCCTGGTGCACCAGCAGGCTCTCGCCCACTTGCTTCTCCACCGTGTGGAGCGGGTTGAGCGACGTCATGGGCTCTTGGAAGATCACGCCGGCCATGCGCCCGCGACGCGCCTGCAGCTCCGGCTCCGTGGCGCTGAGCATCTCCACGCCCGCCAGGCGGACGGAGCCGCTCAGCTGGGCGCTGGGCGGCGTCAGGCGCAGCAGGGAGAGCGCGGTCAAGGACTTGCCCGAACCCGACTCGCCCACCAGCGCCAACGTCTCGCCGCGGCTGATCTGCAAGGAGACGCCTTTCACCACCGGCGCGGCGATTGCCCTCTCGCCCGCTGGCGCGTTCCGTGATCTCGCCGGAAAGCGGATGGTCAGGTCGCAGATCTCCGCCAGCGGCCCTTGATCCGCCCCGTCGCGCAGATCTGTCTCTTGAACGCCGTCCATCACTTAAGCCCGATCCATCAGGGTTTTCCTCGGATCGAAGGCGTCCCGCACCGCCTCGAAGATAAAGATCAGCAGGGTCAGGATCACCGCGAACACCACGAAGGCGGTCAGGCCCAGCCACGGCGCCTGGGTGTTGGCTTTACCCTGCAACGCCAGATCGCCGAGCGACGGGTAACTCTCGGACAATCCGAAGCCGAGGAAGTCCAGGATCGCCAGAAACGAGATGGCGCTGGTGAGGATGAACGGGGCCATGGTCAGCGTCGCCACCATGGCGTTGGGCAAGACATGGCGGAACATGATGGTCCAATCGCCAATGCCGAGCGCCCGCGCCGCCTGGATGTACTCAAAATTCCGGGTCCTGAGGAATTCCGCGCGCACCACGCCCACCAAGCTCGTCCAGGTGAACAGCGTCACCACCGCGCAGAGCAGCCAGAAGTTTGGCGCGATGATCGAGGTGATGATCAGCATCACGAACAGGATGGGGATCGCGCCCCAGATCTCGACGATGCGTTGGAAAAACAGATCCACCCATCCGCCGAAGTATCCCTGCGCCGCGCCGGCGACGATGCCGATCAGGGAGGAGGCCAGCGTCACGATCAGGGCGAAGCCCACGCTGATGCGGAAACCATAGAGCACGGTGGCGGCCACATCGAAGCCGTTGGTGTCCGTGCCGAGCCAGTTCTCCGCCGAGGGCGGCGCCGGATGGGAAGGCGCGTTGCGGTTGAAGGTGTCGTAGGACCACGGGATCGGGGCCCAGAGGATCCAGCCGAGATCAGCATTGCGATCGGCCCGAGCCGCGTCGAGCGTTCCGGCATGATCGGCCAGGCAGGCGCGGTCCCCGCCCGTGATCACCAGGCATTGCACCGACGGGTAGACGTATTTGGCGTTTGTCTCAAAGTCGCCGTTGAACCGGGTCTCCGGATAATCAATCAGCGCCGGCGACAAGAGCTGTCCTTGGTAGGACATCAGCAGCGGCCGATTATTGGCGATCAACTCGGCGCACAGGGCGAGGAGGCACAGGAAGCCGAAGATCCAAAGCGACCAATACCCGCGTTTGTTCGCCTTGAAACTCTCCCAACGCCGTTTTTGCAACGGCGTCAGCTTCAGCCAGCCCGCCTTGCCCGCCTCGGCGGCCAGCCCGCCCTCCGATCTCAG
>JBCCTM010000256.1:0-4897 GCA_039198535.1 Pseudomonadota bacterium | reverse complement strand
GTGAAGCGGGGCGCGTCGGCGTCGCGGATCCGCCGGGCCCAGCAGCTGGCGATGGCGATGGCGCGATCGGAAATACGGCGTTCTTCAGCCTGTTGCGCGGCGAGAACCTCCGGCGTCAGCAGCCAACTCTGCAGTTCCGCCGCAACGCCTGGGCGAAGCGAGACGCCTTGTGGGCCTTGGCAGCCGGTGGCGCTGACGCTTTGTAATTCCAGGGTGATCCGCCGCGCTTGGCCGTGGCGGCGCGCCAGTGAGGCGTCGGCGGCGCGTTGGAAGACGGCGCCATGGGCGGGCATGGCCTCGCGAATGGTGCGGGCCGTCGTCTCCGCGCCGAGGCGCGCGAAAATCCGCCGGATCGAGCCGTTTTGAAACGGCCATTGTTTGGAGCCGAGCGACAGGCCCTGGCAGTCAAAATCGCCCGTGACCGCGTCATAGGCTTTCTCCACCACGTTTGATTGCTCGTAGATGGCGATCACCCGGTCCGCGGCGCGGCGCCAATCCTCCAGCGTGTCCGCCGCGGCGGCGATTGGGTATAGCGCGCAGGCGGCGGCGAACGCCGCGACGCAGATCCTCGCCATCATCCGCCGTCGCCCCATCCGGACCGTCGCGTCTCTGTTTTGCATAATCGAGGTCTCCCGCTCGGCTCCGCGGCGCGCGCCGCGCGATGTGCCGCCGACCGCCGATGTCGGCTGTCCCTTGCTAGCCTTCCTGGTTGTGACCGACGCTGCGGCGTCGCGCCGCCATCTCCAGGGCGACCTGTTCCATGAGTTATCCCATGAACAAACGCCCTCTTTGTGGATCTTGTTTGAAACGGGTTGTCAGACAGAACCCGTTGGGGTTGTTTCCCGAATAGGCTGCGACGGTTCGCCGCATCGGTGGGCGCCATAAAGGGGGAGGCGGCGATGGAGTTCATGACGACGGCGCGATTTGACAGTTTGCTGCTGAGCGAGCCGATCGGGAGCCGCCGATCGATCGCCGATGCGGTGCGGCGCAGCGCGGCGAACCGTTTTGTCTTCGAAGGCCTCGCACGGCCCACGGTCGTCGCGCGGCTCATTGACGACGCCATGGGAGAGTGGCGTTGGACCTGCGTCCACACGCTCGGCGCCGGCCCCTGGGCGAGCAATGAAGATCGCAATCTCTTTGAGCTGTATCGCCGGGCGCTGGGCGGGCATGAGGCGGGCGCGCTGGAGGGGCGGCTCGTGCAGAGCTTCGGCGAGCATGATCGCTATCATCTGAGGTCGCTGCTGTTCAAGGTGGTGGCCTTTGGGTGGGACGCTCGCCTGTTCTGCGACGCCTCCGCCGATTATTTCGAAATCACCCATGATGGCGTGATCGCCTTTGACGATCCCGACAGCGCCATCCTGCGCCGCTTGCGCGAAGGCGGCGCGTCGATCGGTTTCGTCCCCGGCGCGGCCTAAACAGGGGCGCATCTCGCCGTCGATCTCACCCTCACGGGCGGCGCCCGCGCCGCATCCGTCCTGGCCCCGCCTCGCAGGTCGCCCCGCCTCCACCATCGTCGCAATTGACGACCAAATGCATCCCTCAAAGGATGTTTATTCACCCCGCGTTCAACCCCCCGCGCCTAAACTAAGGAGCATCGCCATGACCCTCGTCAGCGCTTCCATCCCAAACCTCGTCAACGGTGTGAGCCAGCAAGCCTACACCCAGCGCTTGGCCAGCCAAGCCGAGGAGCAGGTGAATTTCTTGTCCTCCATCTCAGACGGGCTCACCCGCCGTCCGCCCTCCAAGCACCTCGCGCGGATCTCCAGCACGCCGTTCAACGACGCCACCTTGCACCTGATCAACCGAGACGTCTCCGAGCGCTATATGGTGGCGATTTCCGACGGCGACCTTCGTGTCTTTGATCTGAACGGCGTCGAGCAAACGGTGAGCTTTCCGAACGGCAAAGCCTATCTGGCCGCCTCCGGCGCCAACACCGCGTTTCGGGCGGTGACCGTGGCCGACCACACCTTCATCGTGAACCGCGAGCAGGTGACCGCGCTCACCGCCGCCACATCGCCGACCCGCCCGGCCGAGGCGCTGGTCAACGTGCGCCAAGGCAACTACGCGCGGACCTACACGGTGAAGATCAACGGCGTAGAGCGGGCGAAATTCCAAACGCCCGACGGCAGTTCGTCGAGCCATGGCTGGAACATCGCCACCACCCACATCGCCAGCCAGCTCTACACGCAGATCCTCTCCCATATCAGCTCCGGCGCCCTGCCGGGGTTCAGCATTGGGATCTATCAGAACGCGCTGCACATCAGTAAGTCGTCGGGCGACTTCGCCATCGAAGTTCAGGATGGTTTCAGCGGCTTCGCCATGACGGTCGCAAAAGACCGGCTGCAAAACTTCACCGACCTGCCCAGCCAAGGCCCGAACGGTTTTCAAGTCGAGATCATCGGCGATCCGGCGACCACCTTCGACAATTACTATGTGCGGTTCGAGAAATCCTCGGGCCAGGACAGCGCGGGCGTGTGGCGCGAAAGTTTGGCCGGGGGCGCGCCGTATCAGATCAATGCGGCCACCATGCCCCATGTCCTGGTGCGCGAGGCGGATGGAACCTTCACCTTCCGCCAGGCCGAATGGGCGGACCGCGAAGTGGGCGATCTGGAGAGCGCGCCACAGCCGAGCTTCATCGGCCGCAAGCTGAGCGACGTGTTTTTCTTCCGCAATCGCCTTGGCTTTCTGGCGGATGAAAACGTCATCATGAGCCGCGCGGGCCAGTTCTTCAATTTCTGGCCCAAAACCGTGACCGCACAGGTGGATAGCGACCCGATCGACGTGGCCGGCAGCCACAACCGCGTCTCGATCCTGCGCCACGCCACCGCCTTTGACCGCACGCTGCTGCTGTTCGCCGATCAGACGCAGTTCGTGATCGATGCGGGCGACGTGCTGACGCCGGCCACGGCGGCGATCCGGCCGACCACGGAGTTCGTCTCCAGCGCGCGGGCCAAGCCCGTGGGCGCGGGCCGGCATGTGTTCTTCGTCACGGAGAAGGGCGGCTATGCGGGCCTGCGGGAGTACGCCGTGGAGGATCGCGACGTCACGGACGCGGCGGAGAACACGCGGCATGCGGCGTCATACATCCCCGAGGGGGTGTTTTCCGTCGCCGCCGCCGGCCATGACGATCTGCTCGCCTTGCTCACCGAGGGCGCGCCCAACGCGATCTACCTCTACAAATACTACTGGTCGCGGGACGAGAAGCTGCAGTCGAGCTGGTCGCGCTGGGAGTTCGGCGCGTCGGATCGGATCTTAGCTTGCGAGTTCATCGACGCGCGCATGCTGCTGATCATCGAGCGGAGCGACGGGGTCTATCTGGAGACGGTGGATCTCGACGCCGCCGCCGCCGATCCGGGCTTCACCTTCCAGTTGGCCGCCGATCGGCGGATCACGGAGGCGGCGTGCGCGGTGGCGGTGTCCGTGCAGGACGGCCAGACGGTCACTGATCTGACGCTGCCTTACGCGGAGGACGCCGCCCTGTGGGTGGTGGCCCGGGCCGATGGGGCGGGGCTCACCGCGGGGCAGGCCGTGCCGCATACGCGGACGGCGTCGGGCGCGGTGCGGCTGCTGGGCGATTTCTCGGCGGCGCAGCTGGTGATCGGCCGGCGCTATCGGAGCCGCTACCTGTTCTCGCCCTTCATCCTGCGGGAGGCGGCGCCGGCCGGCGGGGCGGCGGCGCTGGGCGATGGGCGGCTGCAGATCCTGTATCTGGCGCTGTTCTACGAGGACACCGGCGGCTTTGAGGTGTCGGTGACGCCGAAGGCGCGGGCCACCTATCGCTACCCGTTCACGGGCCGGCTGCTGGGCGGCCCGGGCGCGGTGATCGGGGCCACGGCGCTGGAGAGCGGTCGCTTCAAGCTGCCGGTCTACGCGCGCAACACGGAGGTGGCCATCGAGATCCAGGCCGACGGCTTCCTGCCGGCGCGCTTCGTCGCGGCGGAATGGGAAGGGCGCTGGGTGCTCCGCTCCCGCCGCATGTCCTGAGCGGCGCGGCCCTGCTCCTCCGCGCGCCACCGCCACCGCCAACGCCCCGTCCGCATCCCAGCGGGCGGGGCGCATTCTTTTTCAATCCAACATCCCTCACCAGGAGATCCCCCATGCCTTCTTCTCGTTTCTCGCAACGCCGCATCCCGCGGCGTTGGGGCGAAAGCCCCTTCTCAGAAGACAGCCTCGACGGCGCCGCGGCGCTTGAGCGCAAGACCTCGGACGGGTTCGCCGCCCAAAACGGGTCACAAGACGACGCGCAAGACGACGCGCCCGAGAAAATAGCGCATCGATCCGAAATCAGCCCCACGGCCCAGAGCATCTTCCGCCGCGCCGTCGGTGTGCCCGGCGACAGCCTCGCGCCGCGATCCGACGCAGCTTTTCCCGACGTTTCGCTCGATCCGGCGGCCGAGGAAGCCCCTCAAACCCAAAAGGACCAGAACGGCGCCGCGCCGACCGCCTAGCCCGGCGCCTTTACCCTCCGCGCGGCGACGCCGCCCATCGCCGGCGTGACGCGGCCGCAGCCCAAGCGGCACGACATGCGGGACGACACGCCGCGGCGGGCGGAGAAGGCGCAGCCCACCGACAGCTTCAAGGCCATGAGCGAGAGCGTCTCAGCCTATGTCGAGGCGCAGCGGCGTCGCGAGGCCCGCGCGGCGGCGGCGGAGAAAAGGATCCAAAAACAGGAACAAGAGCGCGCGCATGCGGCTAAGGAGACGGCGGACCGCGCACATAATACGAATGCGCAAGAGACCCGCGCGCAAGAGACCCGCGCGCAAGAGACCCGCGCGCAAGAAACGGCGCACCGCGCAGGCGACACCGCGGTGGAGGCGTCTCCGCGGGCGCCTAAATCTGAGCCGAAGCAGCCGGCCGGCGCGCTCTCGCAAGATGTCGCCGACCTGTTGGGTGGGGC
>JBCCTM010000255.1:0-4942 GCA_039198535.1 Pseudomonadota bacterium | reverse complement strand
GTCTGCTCTGCTAAAGATACTGTGGGATCGCGAGGAAGACCCTCCTCTATGGGCGGCTGAAATGATCGATGCGCCGAAGAAGAAGTTTCCAGTATTTGGCGCTATATTTAGGCCCGATATCCAAGCGTCAGTATTCACCGACGACGAGGTGGGCGCGATTTGGGCGATCAGCCTACGGCGGCGGGGGATTACCGAGGTGCCTGGGGAACCGGGGTCGGTGGAGCGCGACTACGCTGCGTTCCATCGCAATCCTCATATCGGCGCGTGGTTCCGGGAGCTCTTCCCGGACATCGCCTGGGAAGACCCGCCCAAGTAAACCCCGCGGAGGCCGGAGAAACTCGGCCTCCGTTACAAAGTGCATCCAAAAACAAAGGTGCATTTCGACGAACGCGGTTTCCTAAGACGGCTCCCGTAGCGTCGCCGCGGTGCGTCGGCCAAGCGCTTTTCTGAACCAAGAAATGGCGGTGATCGGCGGCTTCGGCCAGTCCGATTACAAGACGCCGGAGCGCCAGGCCGAGGTGGAGCGGGCCGTTCTCACCTATCCGCCGTTCGTTAAGCCCGACATACGGCGGGGACGCTTCGACGCTGCCAAAGCGGTGATGGAGACCGAGTTAGCCCAAGCTCGGCCGCTCGGCTCTGCGCGGCCGGGCGACGTCCCGCTCCATCGCGTCCAACACGCGCCCGATGCGTCGCCGCCGGCCAGGTCGTCTGTTTCGCAGGCGGAAGAGGGCGCGTCTCACGCACACTCTTCGGCCTCATCATCCACACAGACCCCGCCAACCGACGCGGATCGCCTGCACGCGCTGCAGGCGGAGATCGAACGGGAAGAGCATCTGCTCTCTCCGGCGGTTCTCCGTCGGGGACTGGGCGCCGCCCCTCCGGCGGATACGCCTCAGATCAAAGCGCGGCGCGCTCGGTTGGAGCGTCTCAAAGACGAGGCGGCCGCGCTGTCTCCGGAGCTTAGCTTTGGGGAGGCTCTGCATGGCATGTGGCGTTCGCAGCCTGAGTTCGCCGCAGAACGCTACGCCGAAGAAGCCTTTGAGCGGGAGCTTGACGCCCATGAAGCGATTGCCGCGCTCAATCGGGGAGAACTCTCGCCCGAGCGCGCGGCTGAGCGGGTGCGGATTGCGGAGACGCTGGCGGCTGAGGCCGAGCGGCGGATCGGCCAGTCCGCGGTGTCGCGGGTCGCTGAAGACCCCTTCCTGCTGTTGGGGGCGGCCGGCGCGATCGGCCTTGGCGCCGTTGGGAGCAAGGTTGTTTCAGGTCGGCGGCGTCCTGCGGCGCTTCGCGGCGAGCTCACCCGCCGCAAGGCGGAGCCTGGCGTCGCGATCCACCGCGATCAGCCTCCGGTGAAGGATCCCGCACTGGGGGCCCACCATGTTCATGGGGTTGCGATCTTCACCACAGGCCCTGGAGGGCGGAAGAAACGCCTGTTCATCGGCGATTACCATGAGGACAACGGCATCTCTCTGTCCGTCGACTTCATGAATAAACACGGCAAAGGAAGGACAGTGAATGGTGTCAAGAAATTACCGCACGATCTTATGACGAAGCACCAAACTCAAGCGTACAAACAAGCGCGCTTGGCCAAAAAGAAAGCCGGTTTGCCCCTGGAGTTGACACTGCGAGAGCACAGCCAGATCGCCGTCGATGCGATGATCGCGGCTGGGTTCTCGCGCCAAACGGCTTGGAAAGTGATGCGGCATTCTCTCAACAACCTGCGTGCTCAAGGGGTTGATCTGAAGGCCAGTTATCGCATTTCCGGCAAAGGGTGATATAACCCGACCGCGGTGGAGCGTCCCGCCGCGGTCACATATTTAAAGGGCTGTCATGCCGCAATACGATCCGAAAAAATATTGGTCAGAGCTTGCCGCGCGGATAACCGCATTCGCACTGACGGGCCTAGAAGAGGCACCTTCCGATCAAGATCCTCGTGCCAGAGCAAATTATACTATGGATCGGTTTCTGTTTTTTTTCGCTGGAGAATTCCAATTACCGTCGATGTATTATCTTGAGTTCCAGCCTCAGCGTCCGTGCGGGCGGTGGGAGACCGATGAGTGGACCCCCTTGTCTTGGGCCAGTGATTGCGCTCTAAAATTTTTGGTGTGCAGCACAATGGAGATTGAGGGCGCGATATGTCCGAACTGGTTTGATCTCTACTCCCATTTTCGGGATGAAACCCTGCGTGAGCCGATCCTGAAACTGCATCGCGGGGCGTTGCCGTCTGATCTGTACGAACCGTCGGACGAGCTGATCGATCGCCGCTTTGTGGACAAGGAAAGCGGGCGCATCTTCGAGATCGGGGCGCCGATGCACGCCCATGACGAACTGCTCACCGCCGGCGAAGCCGTGGAGTGGTTCGGGCGCTACCTGATCGACACCGTCGTCGATCCGGTGCTGTTCGCGATGAAGGCGTATATCGACAATCGGGATGCGTATCCCGCGCTGAAGGCGGTGGAGGAGCGCTCCACGGGTGCGGCTAAGGCGTTTTTCATCGAGCGTTTGACGGCGGAGCGAGCGGGTGAGGCGCTGTTGCGCGCGCTGGAGACGGGCTGGCCGCTGCGTCTCTTCTTCAAGCCGCCCGGCGACGAGTGGGACGATGTGTTTGACGTCGACGACCCGCATAGTTGGCCGCTCGTCCATGAGCTCGCGCCCCATGATCTGGCGCGCCGGCTGTTCAACGGCGCCGATGGATCCGTGGGCTGGATCCAGCAATGGGGCGATTATCCGGCCATCAAAGACCAGATGCGCGGCTGGGCGCCGATTATATAGCGAATACTGAACATTTTACATTCGGTCGCATGCGCGGTCCCTTGAGGGGGAGCCGGGCGTGTTTGAGCGGGCGTTGTTCGGGCCGCGGCGGGCGGTGGGCCCCGCCATCGCCGCCCAAGGCCGCGCCTACGCCAGCGCGCTCGGCCCCCGCGCTTTGCCGGAAGAGCCCGCCACCCTCGATCCGGCGCGGAACCCGTCGATCCTCTACCGGGATCAGCGCCAGATCGCCGCGGCGATCAACGCCACCGACTACCGCCGCAATCCAGAAACCCGCCGGAAACTCGCCGAGCGCGTCTCCGCCGGCGAAGCCTGGAAAGACAGCGACGCGGTGGCGGGCCCCGGCGACATCTCGCGCGTCACCTCTCGCGACATCCCCCGCGTCACACCCGGGGACCATGTCCGTGGTGCGGCGTCTGACGTCGCCAAGGCCACGCGCTCTGCGTTGTCTGAGGTGGAGAGCGCCGGCGGCTTGGCGGCGCGGTCTGCCTTCGCCGCCGGGGCGCTGGGCGTCGGGTGGATGAACCCGGGGCTGCGGTCGATCGCTGCGGCCGCCGCCTTTGATCCGCCGCCTGAGGTGGAGGGCTTTGGTCAAACCGCGGGCGCGAAGCTGCGGGACACCGCGCCAGGTGCGATCGCCTCGGCCGGCGCGTTGGCTGGGCATGTGGCCGATGAGCTGGCCACAACCGGGCTCACTGGGTTGGCCGGCCGCGCTGTGCTGGGCCAGGACGCCCATGCGGAGACCATCCGTCGCCGCGACGCCGGGCGAGGCGCGGCCGTGGCGGCGGTCGGCGCGCTGCCCGGCGCGGTCGCTGCGGTCCCGTCCCAGCTGGCGGAGTGGGTGGCGCTCTCCGGCGGCGACTATGCGCGCTACCGGGCGCTGGCCGCCGCCGCCCGCGCGGATGGGGTCTTGTCCCCCGCCGAATACCGCGCCATCGTCGACGCATCCCAAGCGGTGAGCGAACGCGGGCTCGAGGCGGCCGCCACCGCGGTGGAGGGCGTCGGCCTCGCCGCGGGCGGGATCAGCGCCGCCCGGTTCATCGCCGCCCAAGCGGCGCGGCGGGCTGCGCGACGGCGACCCCGCTATGCGTTCGGCGCCGGCGACGGCGTCGCGCCTGGAGCGATCGCCCACCCGCCGCGGCGGACCCCCGCGTTGGACATCGAGGAGGTCCCCTCAGGCGTTCCCGATGACCCGCGGATCCACCGCGTCCTCCGCGACACCCCAACCGATCGCGAAATCGAGAGGATCATGAAAGCAGCCCACGACCCAGAGACGGGATATTTCTTTTCCCGCGAGCAAATGGATCGGATCTTCAAGCGGTTTATCGAGAGTGGAGCCATGAAACAGAACGATACGATCACGACTTATAGCGTCGTTCCGCCCGGGCAGAAGGGCGTGGCGATGGCCAACCAAGTGCACCCAAAAACAAAGGTGCATTTCGACGAGCGCGGTTTGCCGATCTTCGGCCCCCACGCGAAGGCCGCTGTCCAGTTCACTCGGGACGAATGGCGGAGCCTGAGCTATCGGCAAATGATGCGCGAAGCCTCTCGCCGGTTGGCTGATGATGTTGAGAAAGGACGATCCACCATAAAGTTACAGCCAGAACAACTGGCCGATTTGAAGGCGGGTAGGGAAACCATCGGAGGCTTCACTTGGCACCACGACTTGGCGACCGGTCAGATGCAACTTGTGCCGCGGGATAAGCATGCAGGGACAGGGCATGTGGGCCACCAGCTTGGGAAAGGTATGGTATGGATTATGAAATGAACGACGCTGATTATCGCCTCGCCATTTTCCTTGAGAGCTGTTTTCTGCAACTAGCGATCAAGGAAGAAGAGCTGGAGTCTGCTCTGCTAAAGATACTGTGGGATCGCGAGGAAGACCCTCCTCTATGGGCGGCTGAAATGATCGATGCGCCGAAGAAGAAGTTTCCAGTATTTGGTGATATGTTTAGGCCCGATATCCAAACGTCAGTATTCACCGACGACGAGGTGGGCGCGATTTGGGCGATCAGCCTACGGCGGCGGGGGATTATCGAGGTGCCAGGGGAGCCAGGGCGGGTCGAGAGCCGCTACGCTGCGTTCCACCGCAATCCTCATATCGGCGCGTGGTTCCGGGAGCTCTTCCCGGACATCGCCTGGGAAGACCCGCCCAAGTAAACCCCGCGGAGGC
>JBCCTM010000254.1:0-4971 GCA_039198535.1 Pseudomonadota bacterium | reverse complement strand
CGGATCGGCCGCCGCGCCGCGCGCCGGTCGGAGACCTCGCGTCGACGGTCCACTCACCGCTTGATCGCTGCGGGCATCCCGGCCCGAGGAGACGCTGGCCTCGGTCCTCCGGGCTGCGGGCGCGAAGGCCGCGGCCCCCAAATCTGAAGACCGCCGCAGCGCGGGCGGGACACTGGGTGAACGAACCTCTTGCGAACTGATATGCGGCGAAGGGACCCGTGGCGTGTTGATTTGCGGAGCGACCTCGCCCGGCGAAGTGTCGCGACGCGCCCGCTTTCGGGCCGGATCCCCCCGTTCGCTCCGACGCGCCATAGGCTCCTGCGCCGGGCGCGCTCTGTTGGAACCGTCGCGTGGTGGAGCAGAAACGTCACTCTGATCGATCGCTGGAACAATCGCCGCGCCACCGCGTCCAGCCGTCTCCGCCTGGGCCCGCGCCGGGCGTCCCGTCGCGGGACGCGCGTCCCGGATCGCGCGCTCCGGCGAGGGCAGGGCTTTCTGCCGGGCGCCGCGGCGGCCGCCGAGTTGATAGATCCGCTCGATCTCACGCTCCAAGCGCCCGGCGCAGGCCACGGTGACCGCGAGGCGACGTCTGGTCTTCATGGCGATCGCCCGCAGCGTGTACTCATCCAACGGATCGGCCAGCGCCAGCACCAGGGTTTCGCCATCATCCGCCATCGGCAGGGCCAACGCCTCCCGAACGAATCGACCCGGCAGCATCTCGGAGAGCACCGCGTGCTCCGGATAATCACGCTCCTGCGCCAGGGGCGCGCCGAGCTGTTCCGCCAGAGCCGAGGCGACCACATCGGGAGCGGCCAGACGCAGGCGGGTCAGCGCTTGATCGAGCCGAAATTTATCGCTGGCCTCCCGGCGCGCCTGCTCAATCGCGCGGCCCTTCACAGCGCCCTCAGACCACAGTTTAAAAACGACTTTTTCAGCCAGACCATCGGGGTCGGCGAAGGCGTCTTCAGGGTTGAACGGGTCAATCTCTTTGCCTTTGGGCGCGCGTCGCTCGACGCGGCTCTCCCGCCGCTGCGCGGGGGCGGAGGCGGGGCCGCCCGAGCGGCCGGCGTCGGATCGAGACTTCCGTGCAAACACCATGCGGTCGTCGCTCCTTCTCTATCGACCGTCTTCCTCCCGCGGAGGAGACGTCGTCGAGGGCTGGGTCGAAACTGCGGCGACGGTTCGCCACTTTTTCGCCCGAAATCCCTCCGTCGAACGCCCGTGAGTGATGCAAGCTGCGCACCACAGGCGCGAATTGACGCCGCTCAATTCGCCTAAACCCGGCTCCTCAACCGGGGATCGCGTCCAACGCCTGAGAAAGGTCGCGGATCAAATCGTCAGCCGTCTCAATGCCCACGGACAGACGCACCACCTCGGGCCCAGCCCCGGCGGCGATCCGTTGCGCATCGGTCAACTGACGGTGTGTCGTCGAGGCCGAATGGATGATCAGCGACCGCGCGTCGCCGAGATTGGCCAGGTGAGAAAATAATTCGACCCGGTCCACCAGCTTCACGCCGGCCTCATAGCCGCCATGCAAGCCGAAGGTGAACACCGCGCCGGAGCCTTTGGGGAAGTACTTCTTCGCCCGCTCATGATGCGGCGAGGAGGGCAGCCCGGCGTAGGACACATACTTCACCTTGGGGTGCGCCTCGAGAAACTCGGCCACCGCCTGCGCGTTCTCGCAATGGCGCTGCATGCGCAGGGACAGCGTCTCGACGCCCAGCAAGGTCAGGAACGCGTTCATCGGCGCCTGAGTCATGCCCAGATCCCGCAGCCCCACCGCGTGCCCATGCAGCGTGTAGGCGAGCGGGCCGAAGGTCTCATGGAAGGCGAGGCCGTGATACGCCGGCTCAGGCTGGGACAGAGACGGAAATTTGTCCGTCGCGCTCCAGTCAAAGCGGCCGCTATCCACCACCACGCCGCCCATGGCCGCGCCCTGGCCCGAGAGGAACTTCGTGGTCGAGTGCACCACGATATCCGCGCCCCAATCAAACGGCCGGTTGAGCGCCGGGGTCGCCATGGTGCTGTCGACCATCAGCGGGACGCCCGCGCCGCGGGCGATCTCCGAGAGCGGCTCGAGATCCGTGATCACGCCGCCCGGGTTGGCGAGGTTCTCCACCCACATCGCCTTGGTGCGCCCATCCATGGCGGCCCGCACGGCGTCGAGATCATCGGTGTCGACGAAGCGCACCTCCCAGCCGAAGCGCTTGAAAGCCTGGCCGAATTGCGTGACCGACCCGCCATAAAGCCGGTTCGCCGCAATGAAATTGTCGCCTGGGCTCATCAGGGAGAACAAGGCCAGCACTTGGGCGGCGTGGCCGGAGGCGGTGGCCGTGGCGCCCGCCCCGCCCTCCAGCCCGGCGATGCGCTCCTGCAGGGCGGAAACCGTCGGATTGGTCAGGCGGGAGTAGATGAACCCGACCTCTTGGAGGTTGAACAGCGCCGCCGCGTGATCGGCGTCTCGAAACACATAGGCGGTGTTCTGAAAAATCGGCGTCTGCCGCGCGCCGGTGGTTGGGTCTGGAGCGGCCCCCGCATGGATCTGCAGCGTCTCCAGCCCGTATTTCGGCCCGTCGCCACTTGGGTCGCCACTTGGGTCGCCACTTGGGATGTCGTCTGGCATTGGCCTTCCCCGTCCGTCTCAAAAACCTTCCGACCCTGCGTTTACGCCCTAACGACCAGGCCGTGCAATCTTCGGCCGTATAATCTTGGCCCGTAAAATCTTCGCGTTTGGAAACGTCGCCAACGCCTCCGCCGACGCGCCCGCGGCCCGACGCTTGCGAAGCGCCGCGCAACCGACGTTACGTCAAGGAGAGGAACAATGCCGCGGGATAGCGCACCCATGGACAGCCATGAGACGGATACGGTGGTGATCGGCGCCGGCGTGGTGGGTCTCGCCATCGCGGCCGCTGTGGCCCGTGAAGGGCGCGAGACGATCATCCTGGAGAAGAACCGCGCCATCGGGGCGGAGACCTCCAGCCGCAATTCCGAGGTGATCCACGCGGGTCTCTACTATCCGACCGGCAGTCTGAAGGGGCGCTTCTGCGTCAAAGGCCGGGATCAGCTCTACGCCTGGTGCCGGGCCCGCGGCGTGCCGCATGCGCAGATCGGCAAGCTGATCGTCGCCACCGAAGCGGCCGAAGAGCCGGCGTTGGAGGGCGTGCTCGCCCGCGCCCACGCCAATGGCGTGCCGGAGCTTCGGCCCATCAGCGGAGCGGAGGCGCGCGCCATGGAGCCCGACCTCCGCGCCACGGCGGCGCTTTGGTCTCCGGTGACCGGCGTGGTGGACAGCCACGCCTTCATGCTCTCCTTGCTCGGCGACGCCGAAGACGCCGGCGCCGCCCTCGCGCTAGATGCGCCGGTGGACCGCGCCGTGGTGGAGACTGACGGGATCAGCGTGATTACCGGCGGCGAGACGCCCACCCGGCTGAAAGCGCGGCGCGTGATCAATGCGGGCGGTCTCTGGGCCCAGGCGATCGCCGCCAAAATCGAGGGGCTGCCCGCCTCCGCGGTGCCGGAGACGATCTTCTACAAAGGAAATTATTTCGCCCTGGAGCGCGGTCGCGCGCCGTTCAAAAGGCTGATCTACCCCGCCCCCGTGGCCGGCGGGCTGGGCGTGCATCTGACGCTCGACCTGTCCGGCGCCGCCAAATTCGGCCCGGATGTGGAGCCGCTGGAGATCTCGGACGCGGCTGAGATCGATTACACCGTCGATCCGGCGCGGGGTGACAAATTCTACGCCGCCATCCGCAAATATTGGCCCGGCCTCCCCGACGGCGCGCTCCGCCCGGACTATTCGGGCGTGCGCCCCAAATACGGCCATGACTACGGCACGGACTTCCGCATCGACGGCCCCAAAACCCATGGCGTGCCCGGTCTCTACAATCTGTTCGGCTTTGAGAGCCCGGCGCTCACAGCCAGCCTCGCCATCGGCGCCCATGTGGCCGAGTTGGCGCGCGAGCAGGTGGCTTGAGGTCGCCGCAAGCTGTGACCGAGGCGTCACTTAGCCGGAGATTTGTCCAGTCCAGAATGTCGCAGGCGGGTTGTGGGGCCTCGCTTGGCCCTGCGCGCCGCGCATAGTGGGGCGTCGCGTTGTGGCGCGAAGGGGAGAAAGAGTGGGTCATGAAAACGGTGATTATCGCCGCCACAGTCGCCTGTGCGGTGGCCACGGCGGCGCTCGTGAATATCGGCTTGGACGACCTAGAGCAGGGTCCGGAAGAGCGGGCGCTGGCTCAGCAGGAGCGTCTAGAGCGCGCCTTGGATCAGGAGCGCGATCGTTGGCGGCGGACGGTTTCGCAAAACACGGCTGAATAAGGCGGCGAGCGCCGCCCCGCCGCCCGCGACGTCTCCACACGGGGCCGCGCGGCTCCGTTGTGATAGGGCGATGTGGTGATAGGGCGATGTGTCGTAACGCAAGGGAGCCTCGCAATGCGCGTCTTGATGATCGGGCTCAAAAGCTCAGCCGTCGATTTTAAGAAATGGCCGCAGCTGAGCGTTGAGAAGCTGGAGGCGTCTTTCGCCGCCGTGCGGGACGGCGTCAGAGCCGCGGGTCATGAGCCCGAATGGTGCCTGGTCGACGCGGAGCGGGAAAGCGCCGCCGCCGAGGTGGCCGCGTCTCTTAAGAGCTTTCAGCCAGAGCTCGTGCTGGTCGGCGCGGGCGTGCGCACCGACCCCGATCACCTCTTGCTGTTCGAGACGATCCTTAACCTAACCGTGGAACACGCGCCGAAGGCGAAATTCGCGTTCAATTCGCTGCCCAATGACAGCGTGGAGGCCATTCAGCGCTGGACCGAATGACCGAGGCCGCGGACGCCCGGGTTAGCGAAGATCCTTCGCCCCGGCGCTGATCTCAATCATGCGCTCCACCGCCCGGCGCGCCGGCGCGATCACCACCGGATCCACCGTGATCTCTTCTTACCCCGTGAAGAGCGACCCTAGGATCGTCTCCATTGTGATCAGCTTCAAATGCGG
>JBCCTM010000253.1:0-4974 GCA_039198535.1 Pseudomonadota bacterium | reverse complement strand
GCCCAAGCGTCCTCTGGCGCGCGGGATGCTTTGCGCTCTCGCGCGGAAAGTGTATGTTAACGATTAAGAGCAGCACCGCAGGACCTCGAAAATGAGGCCGCAACCGAGCGCGAGGAGCGCACGCCCAGCCATGGCGGAACTGGCCTTTGACAGGTATGTCGCGCCCCGCGCGACGGCGTATCATCGATCCCTGGCGAACCTTTTAGAGCGGCGTGAGCCGGATCTTTGGAAATGGTTCGCCTCCGAACCGGTGGCCGAGGAGGCGGCGGAGACGCTGCGTCTGGAGCTGCTGAAACGCACATACAGGCTCGATCGCGACGCCCATGCGCCGCTGCACGCCGTGGCCGATGAGATCGCCGCCGCGATGGATTTGGACGCGCCGGTGGCCCTCTACCAGTCCGAAGGCGCGGCCGGGCGGAACGCGGCGCTCTATTTCGAGGCGTCGACGGCTCATGTGGTTTTCGAAGGCGACGCTCTGCGCGCGCTCGATCCGGGCGAATTGCGCTTTGTCCTGGGCCATGAGCTCGCGCATCATCAGCTTTGGACCGCGGATCAGGGCCGGTTTTGGACGGCGTACCGCCTGCTCCGATGGGCCGCGAGCCAGCCCGGCGCGGCTCCGGCTTTCGCGCAGTCGGCGCGGTTGGAGCGGCTTTACACCGAGCTGTTCGCAGATCGCTTCGGCCTCTGGGCCGTCGGTGATTTGGAACCGGCGCTGACCGCGCAGGTGAAGCTCTCCCATGACGCCGCGGAAGTGAGCGGGGCGGCGTTTTTGGCGCAAGCCGAAGAAGCCCTGGAAAGAGAGACGGCGCGCAAAGGTCGCGCTTGGAGCGAAGGGGGCAGCCACCCGGAGGCGTATCTGCGCGCCGTTTTGATGGCGGCGTGGTCCCATGATCCGGCGGCGGCCGATGGCCGGGCGCGCGGGCTCTTGGAGGGCGGCGCGCCGCTGGAGAGCTTGGATCTGCTGGGTCAGGAGCATGTGAGCGATCTCACCTTTTGGCTGCTTTTTGAGTTCCTCACCGAGCCTTGGGCCAGCCAACCGCTGATCCGCGCCCACGCCCACGAGATCTCCGACGCGCTGGCGCAACGGCTTGACGCGCCGCGCCATGGGGAGCGGGACCTGGATAAACTGCGCGGGGCGCTCGCCGCGAGCCACCCCGAGATCCGCCGGTATTTCGCCTATCTGTTATTGGATTTCGCCAGCGTCGACCCGCAGTTGGAAGACGTGATGTTGGCGGCGGCGCTGAGGTTTTCTGAGGATTTCGGACTGCTCGAAGAATTAAAAGCGGTGGCGTCTCAAGAGCTGAAGACCACCAAGGCGAAGCTCGCCGATTTGGAGAAGAACGCCGTGCGTATCCTCTCAAAGGCGGAGTTGTCGCTGGGTGTGGTCGATGGCGAGGCGATGGTCCCGGGCGACCCAACCGCCGCGGACGATCCGAGCGCCCCGATGAGCGCGCGAGACGCCCGGGCCGCCGTCAAAGCGGGCGCGGCGTGACCAGCGGTCCGCGGACGCGTCCAAATAGGATACAGCCATGAGCGCTTCGGATCCGACCTCCGATCCATCGCAGGACTCCGGGCCTGGCGGCGGTTTACGGCATCTCAATACGGAGCTGCAGCGGGAACTCGCGCAGGACTTCCACGACCTGCTGAAGGACTTCGCTTCGGTCGACGCGATCGGCTCAGATGAGCTGCTGGCGGCGATCCTGCCGCTGTTCCAGCAGACTTTCGATTTGCATGAGGCCGGGATGGTCGCCCCGCTCGACGGGGTCGAGCATGTCCGCGTCTATCGGCGTCGCCTGTTCCTCGGGCCGGACGCCGCCCGACCCCCCGTGTGGAACGCGCTGGCGGTGAACCAGATCCAGGGCGGCCCTTTGCAGGCGCCGGCCTGGGGCGACGGCGCGGCGACCCGGCCCATGGGCGGCCTGGCCGCGTTGCGGGAGAGCCTGGACGAGGAGGATCCGGTCGGCCGATTGCTCGCCCAGCGGGGGCGCGCGCCCACCAAGCCCCTGTTCACGCTTGATTATCGGGCTTGGGAGCACGCGGTGGGCAATCATGACCCGCTCACCGATATCTTCAGCCTCGGCATGCTGGCTGCAAGCTTGGCCACCGGGCTCGACTTCACCGAAGAGCGGGATCTCGCCGAATTCGCCCGCAAGCGGGACCGTCTGGCGCAGCTCAACCCGAGATTGCATCCGGTGATCGCCGACACGCTTCGGCGCATGACGGAGTTGGATCGGCGCCGGCGTGTCCAGGATCTCGGCCGGGCGATCCACACGCTTCAGCATCACCGGGCGCTGTCGACCCCCGAGCTGACTGCGCCTTCGGAGACGCCGCTGGGCCGCGAAGGGGAGATTCTGAAGGAGCTGCGCGGCCGGCTTTACGATCTCTCGCGCCGCAACAAGCTGCTGCACCACAAGCCGTCCAATGCGGAGCTCAATCTCACCGAGGCGTCCACGCCGATCGTGCTGCATGTGGACGCGATCCGGCCCGAACAGCTGCTCACTTGGAACGGCGAGGCCGCCCGTCGCATCGCCAGCGGCGAGCCGATCGCCCTGGCGGAATATATCCGCTTTGAGGAGATGACCCACGCGCCGGCGGTGCTCGATAAGATCCGCGCCCAGGCCCGCCGAGACCGGACGGAGTTCGGCTTCTCGCAGCTGCGTTTGGTGTTGTGCTTCCTGCGATGGCGCAATCTGAAAGACGACCCGGAGACGCCGATCAACTCGCCGCTGTTGCTGCTGCCGGTGGAGTTGAAAAAGCGCCGCGGCGTGCGCGACAGCTATGATCTTCAAGCGCTGGACGGCGAGGCGGAGGTGAACCCGACGCTGCGGCGCTATCTGAAGCTGATCTACAATGTGGAGTTGCCCGCCAGCGTCGACATCCGAGCGCCCGGCGCCGTGGACGCGCTGCATGTGCGGCTCGCGGAGCAGATCGCGCGCTCCGAGCCAGGCGTCACGCTCGAGAAGATCGACACGCCGAATATTCGCACCATGCATCAGCGCGCGCAGCGCCGGGTCGATCTCTATCGAGCGCGGAGCAAGCCCGCGGGCGGCCAGAAGCGCATGGGCGACGTGCTTTACTCCTATGGTCGCGCGCAGTATCGCCCGCTCGGCGCTCAGCTGTTCAAGCGCTTCGTGGAGCCCGCAGCCCCGCCCCGGCGTCCCCAAGGGTTGAAAGGCGTGTCCGGCGGCGTGCTGCCCGCGCGGCCCGGCGCGGAGGATGGTCGGCAATTGGCGTTGTCGATCGCCGGCGATGAGATTGAAGACCGCCGTCGCGCCGCCGCGCCCACGAAGACGGCGGCGGGCGAGACGCTTGAGCCGGCCTCGCCCAGCGCCGATCAGCGGCTGTGGTCCCTCGATCTCTGCGCGGTGACCTTGGCGAACTTCAATTACCGCAAGATGTCCCTCGTCAGGGATTTCGACGCTCTGCTGGAGAAAGGCGTCGGCGATCCGAAGACGGACGCCGGTGTGGCGGAGGTGTTGGGCGGAAAGCCGACCGCCTTTGAAGAGCTGTTCGCCGATGGGCCGAAGCCGCTGCCGACGCCGCTCGGCGACGCGCCGCCTCTGCTGGAGCGCTTCCCGGTGGTGCCCAGCGATCCCACCCAAGAAGCGGCGGTGATCCGCAGCCGCACCGGCGAGAGCTATGTGATCCAGGGCCCGCCCGGGGCCGGCAAATCACAAACCATCGCCAATCTCATCGCCGACTATCTGGGCCGCGGCAAACGCGTGCTGTTCGTCTGTGAAAAGCGGGCGGCGTTGGACGTCGTCTATCACCGATTGGAGGCGCTGGGCCTGCATCGGCTCTGCGCCCGGGTCCATGACAGTCAGGACGATAAGAAGAGCTTCATCCAAGATTTGAAAGCCCTGTTTGAGAGCTGGCTGGACGCCGCGCCCAACGGGGCTGTGGCCGGGCGGCGGCGCGAGGCGGCGGCGGCGGTGGAGGCGGGCCTCGCGGCGCTGGCCTCAATTGACGACGACATGATCTCGGAGGCGGAGGGCGAGCGGTTCGCCGATTTGGTGCGCAATGCGGCCGCCGCGATCCGCCCGACGCCGCCAAACGGCGATCCTTCTCAGGCCAATGGCGACGGCGCTGACGCGGCGGGGGACGACCAGCCCCCGCGCGCGGCCGCCGCCTTATTTGGTCTTGAAGCGGCGGAAATGGATCTGCTGCCGAGCCTCCGGCATTGGCGCGAGGGGCGGGAGGCGGCGCGCGCCATGGAGGCGGCGCTGCAGCGCATCGATGGGACCGCCGCGCCCATCCTCGCTTACCACCCGGCCCGTTTCGTCTCCGCCGAGGCTTCCGCCGATCCGAAGTTGTTCGACCGCCTGGAAGATGCGCTTGGCGCGCTGAACCCGCATCTGGAGCGCATGCGCTCCTGCATCGAACTCGCCGTCTGGCCTGAGCCAGGCGCGGCCCCGCTCTCCGCGCTGTTCGCACAGATTGATTACGCGGATCGGCTGCGCCCGCTCGCGGAGGTGCGGCGCCTGGATCTGTTCGATCCAGACAGCAGCGCCATGCAACGCGTGCGCGCCGATCTCCGCCTGCTAGACCTCGCCCGGGAGAATTTGGCGGAGGCGCAGGCGCAGACCGTGCTGTGGCGCGATAAGCTCTCCGCCATTGAGACGCAGACCGCGCTGCAATTGGCGCGGCAATATGAAGGGGCGTTCCTCGGCTTCCTGTCGGGGCCCTGGCGCACCGCCAAGGCGGAGGTCGCGCGCCGCACGGGGCTGGCTGAGCTGTCCATCAAGCCCACCATCACACAGCTGCTGACCGACCTCGACCGTGAGCATGAAGCCGCGAAGGAGGTGGAGACCCATCTGCGCCAGATCGCCGTCGGTCTCGGCATGATGGACGGGCAGGCCGCCCTCGACATCATTGAGGAGATCGACCGCAAATCGCCGCGGGAAGGGCGCGACGCCGAGCCGCTGATGGCGTTGATCTGCCGCGATCTGAACGGCGCGGAGAGCCATGTGCGGG
>JBCCTM010000252.1:0-4982 GCA_039198535.1 Pseudomonadota bacterium | reverse complement strand
CCCAGAGACCCTCAGTCGCGCCGCCGCGGGCCGCCCGATGCGCGGCGTCCATGGTGCTCGTCACTTCGGCCACGCGCTCAATGCGAAATGGCGCCGCCCCGGTCCGCTCCGACATTATCCGTCTCCGCTGATCCGAGCTGGGTCGCCGCCCATGCTTTCAAATCCAGGCGCGGCCGTGGGATCAACGCCGGCTCCAACCGCCTCGATCAGCCGAGCGACCGCGTCGGCGGAAAGGGCGGTCAAAAGCTCGGGGGCGACGCCCAGCGTAAGGACGGCGGCGCCGAGGGGAAGCGCCCACATCACATGTCCAAACCTAAGCCCATGGAACTCCAGCCCGCGCCCCTGGAGACGCCACGCCGCCCAGACCAGGATGAGAAGGCCAAGCCCCAGGAGACCGATCAGCGCCCCGCCAACCCAGACGCCGGTTCCTAGGGCGTCGAGCGCGAAGCCGCCCATGACAAGCCCCTCGATCAACCCCTCCAATGTGAGCGCCGTCGCGACAAAGCCCGGACCGCCCGGCGCCCCGATCATCCCCAGCATGAACACCAATATGGCCGCCGGGGCGACCGCGCGCCCCACAGACGGCGGCGCGGGGCGTTGGGGCGCGCCACTAGGGCGCGGATTGGGCTGAGAGAGCGGGTTGGGCTGCAGCAGCAGCAACAACGCCGTCACGCCCAAGCCATGGCTCACGAGCTGGAGCAGCGCGCCAGCGACCCCGCGCTCAGACCCGCTGAAGACGCCTAAAAGCGCCACGCCCATCAACGCCACGGTGAAATGGCCGATCCGCCGCCTCAGCGGCTCACGCGTCGCCGCCAGGCCCGCGCCGTAGATGAGACCCGCCGCGCCAAGCGCCACCATCATCCAAGCGAAATCCGCCGATGCGGCGGGAGCCATGGGAAAACTGAAACGCAGAAACCCGTAGAGGCCGAGCTTGATCACCGCCGCCGCCACGAACAGCGCGAGGCCCGATGGCGCAGCCGCCAACACCGTCGGCAGCCAGCCCTGCGTCGGCCACAAGCCGGCTTTGATGGCGAAGGCGACGAGGAAAGCGAGGAAGAGCGCTGTTTGCGCGCCCGATGGCGCGGTCAAACCAAACATCTCAGCGGGGGCTGACGGCCAGTCGAGGCTCAACCAGACGCGCAGATCCGTCGCCATCGGCGCCGGCGCGCCCGGGGGTGTGGCCACAATGCGGGCGGCGAATTCAGGGCTGGAGGCGACATGGCCGGTCATCCACCACAGCGCCGCCGCCAGCAGCGCGGCGCTCAGGACCAACGGGGCGGCCAGCCGCACCGCCGCCCGGCGCGCCTCCGACCGCGTCTCGGCCGAGGCGCACCACCAGAGCCAAAGCAGCGTTGGGATCAGCGCGAGCTCAAAAAAGAGAAAAAACGACAGCGCGTCGACGGCCAGCAAAGCCCCTAAGACGAAGCCCGCGCTGGCGAGGAGGCACGCCATCAGCGCTTTCACTGAGCCGCCGCCCGCCGCTTGAGCGCCCAGCGTCGGCCCCTTCAGGGAGAAAACGCCCGGCGGCGCTGAGGCTAGGACGGCGAAGGGCGTGACAAAGGCGGCCAGCAGCACGAGCGGAAGGGAAAAACCGTCCACGCCCACCAGCGTCCGACCGCCGGGCACGCCGACGCCCGAGCCGCTGAATTGGAACCCGGGCGCGCTTGGATCGAAGGCGACCGCCAAAGGCGCCGCCAACGCGAGCGTGACGAGCGACACGCCGAGCGCGAACCGGGTGATTTGCAGGCGATCCGCCTCGGTTTCCTCAGAGAACACCGTCGTCAGCGCCGCGCCAAGCAGCGGCGTGAAGACCAGGAGCGTCAGCCAGCCGCCCCCGTTCCAGAACGCCTCATCCATCGGAAGCTCCTCGACAGGGCGGGTGGCCCGGCCAACGCTGCGGAGCCGACTGGCCAGGCTTGTCAATGCGCGGCATAAACGTGGAAAAGCGTGAGTGGTCTAAGGGAACTCTCGCGCCACATGTGAAGTCAGACATGCGGGCACGATGCGCCGTCACGGCGCGATCGCCAATGAAAAAGCTCACAGCCCATAACAGACGCCTGAGGAGACGCCGTCCGATGCAACTCACCGAACAGCACCAACAAATCCGCGCCACGCTTTCGCGCTTCATCGACGAAGAGATCAACCCCAACATCGACGCATGGGAGGAAGAGGGGCAATTTCCCGCCCATGAGGTGTTCGGCAAAATGGGAGAGTTGGGCCTGCTCGGCGTCACGAAGCCGGAGGAGAACGGCGGCATGGGGCTCGATTGGTCCTATGGGGCCGTGGTGGCGGAGACGCTCGGGCGCATCCAGTGCGGCGCGGTCCCCATGGCCATCGGCGTGCAAACCGACATGGCCTCCCCGGCGCTCGCCCGGTTCGGCTCCAAAGAGCTGCGCGACACTTTCCTGACGCCGTCGATCTCCGGCGAGACGGTCCTTTGCCTCGGCGTCTCAGAGGTCGGCGCGGGATCGGACGTCGCCTCCCTGAAGACCACAGCGCGCAAGGATGGCGCTGATTACGTCATCAATGGCGGCAAGATGTGGACCACCAATGGCTGCCAGGCGGATGTGATGTGCCTGCTCGCCAACACCTCCGACGACCACGCCCATCGCAACAAGTCGCTGATCATGGTGCCGCTGAAGAACGACGACGGCAGCTACCGCGAGGGCGTGCAGGTGGCGCGGAAGCTCGACAAACTGGGCATGCGCAGCTCGGACACGGCGGAGTTCTATTTCGACGACCTGCGCGTGCCGCAGCGCTACCTGCTCGGCGAGGAAGGCCAGGGCTTCACCTATCAGATGCTGCAATTCCAAGAGGAGCGGCTCTGGGGCGCGCTGTCCGGCCTGGAGGCCATGGACGCCACCATCGACGCCACCATCGAATACACGGGGCAGCGAAAGGCGTTCGGCCAGTCGATCCTCGACAACCAAGTTGTGCATTTCCGGCTCGCCGAGTTGCGGACAGAGGTCGAAGCGCTCCGCGCGCTCTGTTGGCGGGCGGTGGACAAAATGATCGGCGGAGAGGATGTCACCAAGCTCGCCTCCATGGCGAAGCTCAAGGCCGGTCGACTGCTCCGCGAGGTGAATGACGCCTGCCTCCAATACTGGGGCGGCATGGGCTTTATGTCCGAGACCATGGTCAGCCGCGCCTACCGCGACGGCCGGCTGGCCTCCATCGGCGGCGGCGCGGATGAGGTGATGCTCACCATCATCTGCAAGCTCGAAGGCACTCTGCCGGGGAAAAATAACCGAGCATAATCAGCCGACTGCTCGGACTTTACAATGACCCGTGCGCCAATCCAGCGCACGGGTCTTCTTGTTTCGCGCCGGTATAACGACCCCAGGATGCGAACGAATCTCAAATGAAGGCCGTCTCGCGAAGCCCACTTTGGTCGCCACGCTTCTCCACAAGCCAGCCGCCGCAACCGGAGGAGAGACCTGGCGGATGGCGCGCGAGATGGGATCGAGGGCGGCACGCATGGGCCAGCCATGAGAAACGCGCTCGCCTTCGCCTTCATCGTCGTCTTCCTTGACAGCGTCGGCTTCAGCCTGTTGGCGCCGGTGATGCCCTCCCTGCTCACGGAAATGGGCGACACGGACGCCGCCGGGGCGGCCGGCATCAACAAGTGGCTCGCGGTCGCCTATGCGTCGATGCAGTTCATCTTCGGCCCGTTGCTCGGCCTCCTCAGCGACCGCTTCGGCCGCAAGCCCATCATTCTCATCAGCGTGGCCGCGCTTGGCTGCAATTACGCGATCATGGCCATGGCCCCGTCTCTCTGGATGATTTTCGTCGGCCAAACCATCGCCGGGATCGCCGGGGCCACCTACGCCACCGCCTTCGCCATCGCCGCCGATGTGAGCACGCCGGAGAAAAAAGCCGCGAATATCGGCGTGATCAGCGCCGGGTTCGGCCTCGGCTTTATCCTGGGCCCCGCCCTTGGCGGCTTCATTAGTGAATTCGTCGGCCCCCGTGGACCGATGTGGTTCGCGGCCTGCCTTTGCCTGCTGAATTTCGGCTTCGGCCTGTTTTTCTACCGTGAGACGGCGCCCCTCCGTGAAGCGCCGCGCCCGCTGCGCGTGTCCAAAGCCAATCCCTTCGCGAATTTAGCCGGTCTCTTGCGCTTTGACGCGCGATCCGTCCTGATATCGGGGTTTTTCGCGCTCGCCTCGGCCAACGCCGTGTTGCCGCTGATTTTTGCGTTTTTCGCCAAAGCCCAATTCGCCTGGAGCGACGGCATGATCGGGTCTTCGCTCGCCGCGTTCGGCCTCGGCTTCGCGATCACGCAGGGGCTGATCCTCGGGCTGACTCTGAAGACATTTGATAAGCTCACGATCCTCTATCTCGCGATCGGCCTCAGCGCGCTGGGCTTCGCCACCATCGCGGCGGCGAACGAGACCTGGGTGATGTTCGTGGCCTTGGCGATCCTGGCGCTTGGCGGCATGGTCACGCCCACATTGAACGCGGTGATCTCGGACACGGCGACCGAGGCTGAACAAGGGGCGATCCAAGGGCAGATCGCTTCAATCATGGCGTTGGCGTCGATCATCTCGCCCTTCATCCACGCGCCGCTGTTCCAGTTCTTCCTGAGCGACGCGGCCCCCTTTCCCTGGGCCGGCGCGCCCTTCGCGGCGGCGGCGCTGCTCTGTCTCGCCTTGGTCATCCCCGTCCGTCTCGGGAGCCGCCTGAGCGCCGCTCAGCCGACGCCCCCCTGACCATCCGAGCGCGACCCATAGTGACGCACCGAATATTTTTCCGGTTTTGTCTCTTAAACTGGGCCATTGTCCCACTTACCTTTCTCTCAAGGAACAATTTACCAGGCCGCTAGGCGCGCGCTCCATGGCGCGCTGATCGGCGCGTGTGACGAACCGGGCGGCGCAGCTCTCGCATGGGAGCAGCGACCGAGCCGCGCTCAGAGTGCTCAGGCCTGTGAACAAAGGAGCCCCGAATGGCGCTGAAAGACCTCCGAGGCATGATGAAAATTG
>JBCCTM010000251.1:0-5025 GCA_039198535.1 Pseudomonadota bacterium | reverse complement strand
GGCTGCGCATCTCCGAGGCGCTGGCGATCCCGGGCTCGGCCTTGCCGCTCGAGGAGGCGTTGGAGGTGCGGGGCAAAGGGGGACGCGCCCGGGTCGCGCCGCTGCTGCCGGCGGCGCGGGAGGCGGTGGCGCGCTACGCGGCGCTTTGCCCCCATCCGCTGGCGCCCGACAAGCCGCTGTTCCGGGGGGAGAAAGGCGGCGCGTTGGCCCGCCAGGTGTTCGCCCGCCGCCTCGCCCATGCGCGCGGCGTGTTGGGCCTGCCCGACAGCGCCACGCCCCACGCGCTCCGCCACGCGTTCGCCAGCCATCTGTTGGCCGCCGGCGGGGATCTCCGCGCGATCCAGGAGCTGCTGGGCCATGCGCGGCTCAGCACCACGCAGATCTACACCGACGTCGACACCGCCCGCCTCGACGCCGTGTTCCAATCCGCCCACCCCCGCGGCCGCAAAAGCTGAGCGCTCAAGCCTTCAGCGCCGCGCGCAAGGCCGCCCCCTCCCCGTCCCGCCGGTGATAGCCGCACTCCCGCACCAAAGCGGCGGCGCGCTCCGCCTGATCCCGCGCCTTTGCCCGCCGCCCCCCGTGCAGCGCCAGCCGCGCCCGCTCCAGGGCGATGTCGGCCAAATAAAGCCGCATGCCGCCATATTCAGCGATCTCAAACGCCTCCCCCAAATCCTCCTGCGCCCGTCCCGGATCTCGCTCCCGCAAATACCCCGCCCGTGCAATCAACCCGCGCGGGAGATGTTGATCATCGTTGGCTATGCGCAGCGCGGCCACTGGGGGATCGAACAGATCGGCTGGCGGCGGGGCCGGGGGGCCGGCCCGCCGCCAAGAGCGCCAGCCGCGCCGGCGCGGCCCGGCCGCTAAAGCCGCCTCCTTCCGCCCGACCAGGCGCTGGGTCACCGGCAAGGCGGTGATGTCCACCTTCGGGCCCGCGGCCTCCGCGGCGCTGGGCGGGTCTTCGGGTTCGATGTCGAGCTTGCCGGCGATGCTGTGGCCCAGCTGATCGCTCGACGCGTCCACATGGTGGAATTGCGACGCGCCGGCCCGCTCGCGCAGCGGGGCGGCCCGCTCGGACAGCTCCCCCGGCTCTTCCAAGATGAAGCGGCAGAGCTTCCCGCCCTCGACGCCGATCTCAAGCTCGCCGAGGCGCATGGGCCGCGTGTAATAGCGCGCGGTCTCCAGGGTCAGGATCCGGTCCGCCGCCCGCGCCGCCTGGAGGATCTGCGCCTCCCAGTCGCCGGTGAGCAGGCGGCGATCCCACCAGACCGAATAGCCCCGATCGGTCAGCGCGTCAGCGACCCGCTCGCCGAGGTCTTCGCCTTGCGCGCGGCCCAGCCCATGGTCGTAGGAGATGAAGATCTGCTCGCGCTTGGCGATGACCGCGCCGTCAAGCGTGACGCTCCGCACGTCGTCCGCGGACAGATCGTCGCCCGGGACATCGCCCTCCATCCCGCCTCTCCCCTCCGGTGATCCTCTGCAGGACGATACCCGGCGCGGGCGAGGATGGAAGACTCAATCGCCGATTTGCGCGCGCTCCCCTGCCCGCCGGTCAGGCGTGGATCGGCGCGCCGAAGGCGGCGGCCATGGCGGCTTCTCGCATGGCCTCCGAGAAGGTGGGATGCGCGTGGCAGGTGCGCGCGATGTCCTCGGAGGACGCGCCGAACTCCATGGCCACGCACATCTCGTGGATCAGATCCCCGGCGTAGGGGCCGATCACATGCACGCCGAGCACCCGGTCGGTCTCCTGATCGGCCAGCACCTTCACGAAGCCGTCCGTGGCGTGATGCGCCTTGGCGCGGCCATTGCCCATGAAGGGGAATTTGCCGACCTTATAGGCCTGGCCCTTCTCCTTTAGCTCCTCTTCCGTGAGGCCGATCGCGGCGACTTCCGGCGCGGTGTAGATCACCGAGGGGATCACCCCGTAATTCACATGGCCATGGCGCCCGGCGATCTCTTCGGCCACCGCCGCGCCCTCATCTTCGGCCTTGTGCGCCAGCATCGGCCCGTCCGACACGTCGCCGATGGCCCAAATGCCCGGCACGTTGGTTTTCCAACGGCCATCCGTCACCACCATTCCCCGGTCGGTCACGGCGACGCCCGCCGCCTCCAGCCCGAGGCCGTTGGTGTAGGGCCGCCGCCCCGTGGCGACCAGCACCACATCGGCCTCCACTTGGTGGGCGCTGTCATCCTTGCGGAGCGTGTAGCCCACTTGAACGCGATTGCCCTTGGAGACGCTGTTGACCGCGGCCCCCATGACAAACTGCAGCCCCTGCTTTTTCAGGATCTTCTGGAATTGCTTGGAGACCTCGCCATCCATGCCCGGCGTCACATGGTCGAGATACTCGAGCACGGTCACCTTGGAGCCGAGCCGCGCCCAAACCGAGCCGAGCTCCAAGCCGATCACGCCGGCCCCGATCACCACGAGGTGCTCCGGCGGGGCGGGCAGCTCCAGCGCGCCGGTGCTGTCGACCACCTGCTTTTGGTCGACCTCGGCGAAGGGCAGCGTCGCCGGCTCCGAGCCCGTGGCGATCACGATGTGCTTGGTCTCCAGCACCCGCTCGCCGCCATCGGACAGCGCCACATGCACCGCGCCCGCGCCGCGCACGCCGCCCCAGCCCTTCACATACTCGACCTTGTTCTTCTTGAAGAGGAACTCGATGCCTTGGGTGTTGCTGTCGATCACGCCCTGCTTATAGGCGTGCATCTTGGCCATATCGACGGAGACGCTGGGGATCTGAATGCCCATATCCGCAAAGCGGTGATTAGCCTCATGCACGAGGTCTGAGGAATGCAGCAGCGCTTTGGAGGGGATGCAGCCGACATTGAGGCAGGTGCCGCCCAGCGCGCCGCGGCCCTCGACGCAGGCGACCTTCTGGCCAAGCTGAGCCGCGCGGATAGCGCACACATAGCCGCCCGGCCCGCCGCCGATCACCACAACATCAAACTCAGCCATACGCGCTGTCTCCTGGGCTCACTCCTCGGCCGCGCGCCAAAGCGCGCGTCATCTGGCGGATATTCATACCGAAATGCCGCAGGACATGGCGCTGCGCCCCAGTGGCGCAGGCGAACTTTTGACCGGTGCGCGCTCACCAGCGCAGGGCCTCCTCCGGGGCGGGGAGACGCTGGAAACTGAGGCCGCGGAGATCGGCGATCTCATGGGCGGCGGCGAGCCGTTTGGAGGCGGGCGTGGCGCGCCAATCGGGCAGGCGGAACAGCTTCCCGTCGCAGCCGAACAGCAGATCCTCCTCGACACCCGTCGCGACGAACTCGACCCAGCCGGCCCCGCCTGAGCGCAGCCCGTCGGCGATGGCGCGGCGTTCCGCCAGGGCGTCGGCGACGGGCGCGCCCGCGGGCAGCCCATGGCGCCGCTCCAGCCCCGCCGCATGGGCCGGCCAGTCGGGTCGGGCGTAGGCCTCCGCGACGCTGGTGAGCGAGACATGCTTGGGCCAAGGCGCGTTCATTTTCGGCGTCAGCGCTGTGACGGGCTCGCCGATGGCCACGGCGCGGTTGGAAAGAAACAGGCCTCCGCCCGTCCAATGACCGTCGGCCCCCCAAACGGCGAGCGCTGAAAAATAGGGCGGCGTACTGAGCGCGGTCCACACGCCGTTAATCGGCCTCGGGCCGCCGGGCTTGGTCGGGTCGCCCGCCTCCGCCCGGCGATACCGGGGCACGCGCCGGCGGGCCTCGCCCTTCCGCAGGGAGCGCCGCTTCGACCCCGCGCGCAGGGGATCAAATCCGCCCGGCGCGTCCACCGTATCCGGCCGCCACGAGCGCGCGGCGTGGTATTGCGTCGCCCAGTAGATGAGTTTTCGGCCGTTGGGCGAGAGGTCGCATAGGCGGACCATGCCTTTCATCCACTGCCCGGGGGTGAGGCTGTCCGTGGCGAGATCCCACTGGATGAGATGGAAGTGCCGCTTCGGCCCGCGGCGCAAAATCACGGCCTGTCGCGCTTCCGGCGCGAATAGAGCTTCAAGGCGCACGCGATACCCCGGATGCGCCATGCGCGTCTCTCCCCCCTTCGCTCTCGCAGGGAAACAAGGCGCTCGCCAAAATATGGACACTGCGCCGCCCCGCTGATTGTGTGCAGCCAATCACGAGCGGGCGCGGACGAGAAGACCGACGCCGCCAAAATACCAGAACTTAGGGAGTTGACGATGCGGAGAATGACGGCGGCGATTGGCGCGGCTGTGGCGATGGCTTGCGCGCCGACGGCCGGCGCCCTGCCTTGGGGTGCGGAGCGCGGCGGCAACGCCGATGGATCGATCGCGGCGTGGAGCGGCCCCCAGGGCGTCACAACCTATCGGGGCGACCGGATCGTCGATCCCTTTTCCGGAGACCGGCCGATCCTGATGATCGACCGCTCGAATTTTCAGCGCTATCGCGAGAATCTCTCGGCCGGGCAAATCGCCATGCTGCTGCGCTATCCGACCTACCGGATCCCGGTCTATCCGACCCGCCGCATCTTTGACTTGCCGTCCTGGGCCAAAGCGGCGGTTGAAGGGGAGGTCGGCGGGATCTCGCTGGTGGGCGACAGCGGGCTGCAAGGCCTTGACCAAACCACGGTGCCTTTTCCCAGTCCGAACAACGGGCTGGAGGCGATTTGGAACCACATCACCCGCTTCCGCGGAGCAACGGTGCGCCGCAACGCCTACACCGTCCCGGTGCGCGCCAATGGCGCGCAGGTGGTGGGGCGGAATGAGGAACTGATCTCCTTCCGACGCGGCCTGGAAGATACGTCGACGAACGAGAATGTACTAGTAAAGTATTTGAACGTCGCTCGGGAGCCGGCGCGTTTTCAGGGCACCATCGTTCTGGTTCACGAGTATATTGACCAAGTAAAAAACCCGCGCGACGCTTGGATTTACAATTCCGGGGCCCGGCGCGTGTTGCGCGTGCCGACGCTCGCGTATGATTCGCCGCTGGAGTTTTCTGACGCGGGCGCGACGACCGATGATTTCGACATGTATAACGGCGCCCCGGACAAATATAATTGGAAGCTCCTGGGCAAGCGGGAGATGTTTATCC
>JBCCTM010000250.1:0-5039 GCA_039198535.1 Pseudomonadota bacterium | reverse complement strand
GGGGACGGCCCCTCCGTTTGGTGAGGGGAAGCGCCCCTTGCGGTCCACCCCGCGCTCTCCTCTCGGCCGCGCGGCGCGGGTCGCGCTTTCGCGAACGCCGCGCAGGGGCCTCAATGGCCCCAAGCGGCGTATCCCCCTGTCCCTCAGGCGGGACGACCGAGCAGGGCGCCGCCATCGACGCTCTCGATCCGCGCCCGCACGATCTCGCCCACCGGCTGATCGATCTCGAAGCGGACTTCAGCGAAGGCCTCCGTGCGGCCGAGCCGGGCGCTTTCCATTAACACCTGGCGCTCCCCGCCGATCTCCGTCGCCAGATACCGGGACAGCTGCTCGCCCCCCAGCGCGCGGAGGCGGGCGGCGCGGGCCTTGATCTCCGCCTTCGGCACTTGCGGCATGCGCGCCGCCGGCGTGTGCGGACGCGGCGAATACGGGAACACATGCAAGTAACTCAGGCCGCAGGCGGTCACATGCCGAAGCGTGCCCTCAAACATCTCTTCCGTCTCGGTCGGGAAACCGGCGATCAGATCCGCGCCGAACGCGATCCCCGGCCGCGCCGCGCGGGCCCGGGCGCACACCGCCTCCGCCGCCGCCGTCAGATGGCGGCGCTTCATGCGTTTCAGGATCAGATCATGGCCGGCCTGCAGCGAGAGATGCAGATGCGGCATCAGCCGCGGCTCGCCTTCGATCGCCTCCCAAAGCGCGGCGTCGATCTCGATCCCGTCGATGGAGGAGAGGCGCAGCCGCGGCAAATCCGGGACCAGCCGCAGGATCCGCTGCACCAGATCGCCAAGCTGCGCCGGCCGGCCAACCCTCCCCGGCAGATCCGCGCCCCATGAGGTGAGATCCACGCCGGTCAGCACCACTTCGCGGTAACCGCGGCCCACCAAGCGCTTGATTTGCTCCACCACCACGCCGGCGGGTACGGAGCGGCTGTCGCCCCGGCCGAACGGGATCACGCAGAAGGTGCAGCGATGATCGCATCCGTTTTGCACTTGGACATGGGCCCGAGCCCGCGCGCCGAAGCCGTCGATCAGGTGGCCGGCGGTCTCGCGGACGCTGAAAATGTCGTCGACGCGCAGCTTCTCGGTCTGATGGACGCCGAAATCGGGGGCGCGCCGCGCCGAGCGCGCCAGGCTCTCCCAAGCCTGGGCCTCCATTTTCTCCCGATTACCGAGCACCAGGCTCACCTCGCCCATCTCGGCGAAGCGCTCGGGCTCGATCTGAGCGGCGCAGCCCGTCACCAGGATCGGCCGGTCCGGATCTTCCCGCTTTAGCCGCCGGATGGTCTGCCGCGCTTGGCGCACGGCCTCGGCCGTCACGGCGCAGGTGTTCACGATCGCCGCCCGCCCGAGTCCGGCTTGTTCAGCCAAATCGCGCATGGCGGCGCTCTCATAGGCGTTGAGGCGGCAGCCCATGGTCTCCACCACCAGCTCGCCCTCGGCCTCCGCCGCCCGCGCCGCCGCGCGCAGCGCTTCGCGATCCGGCGCCCCGTCAGCCATTCGCCTCGCGCCCTCTCAACCGCCGAGCCCGACAAGGAAGTCCGGGGTCAGAACCCCGGCGAACACCGTCGCGCTCGGCCCCGTCATCAGGACGTGGTCATCCTCGGCGCGCCACGCGATCTCCAGCGTTCCGCCATCGAGCAGCACCGCCACCGAGCGCTCCGTGAGCAGCCGACGCGCCGACGCCACCGCCACGGCGCACGCGCCGGAGCCGCACGCCTGGGTGACGCCCACGCCCCGCTCCCAAACGCGGGCGCGCACGCGACCTCGGTCGAGCACCTGGACGAACTCCACATTGGTCCGCTCCGGGAACATCGGATGGTTCTCAATGAGCGGGCCGATCTTTTCGACCTCCGCGGCTTCCGCGTCGTCCACGAAGAACACGCAATGGGGATTGCCCATATTCACCGCGCCCGGCCCCCAAAGGGCCGGATCGTCAATGGGCCCCAACTTCACATCGATCCGCTCGGTGTGGCTGGCGTCGCGGAGCGGAATGTCCCGCCAGTCGAGCTTGGGCGGGCCCATATCCACTTGGATCAGGCCGTCCTCCCGTCGACGGCTGGGCAAGGGGCCGTTGGCGCTCCGCAGCGTCACCGCCTCGAGGCCCAGGCCCGTCATCACCAGATCAGCGGCGCAGCGCGCGCCATTTCCGCAGGCGTCGGACATCGAGCCATCGGCGTTCCAGAAATCCACCGCCGCCGCGATCCCGCGCTCCCCGCTCTCGCGCAGCACCACGATCTGATCGCAGCCGACGCCGCGGCGGCGATCGGCCAATGCGCGCGCCAGGGCGGGCCCCATCGGGTCCTCGCCGTCACGGGCGTCGAGCACGACGAAGTCATTGCCGAGGCCGTGCATTTTATAGAAGGGCAGCGCTTGCATCGGGCTCACATAGAGCGCGGCGCCCGCAGATGCCAGGCTCTCCTCGACCGCTTCGCGCTCGGGGGCGCCGCGGAACGGTCGCCTCAGGGGGTCGGGTCGATGGTCAAGATGCAATTGCCGACAATCGCGCCGTCGAGCTTGGCCCGCGCGGCGGCGCGGAAGTCGGTAAGCGGGAATTGCGTGGCGACATGCGGGCGGAGGAGCCCGTCCTCCGCCATTCGCCTCAGCGCGTTGAGCTGGGCATTGCGCCACTCCGGGTTCTGCATCGAATAGATCACCATGGGCGAGCCCATCACCTGCAAACCCTTCATTTGCATGATGTTGGTGGGCAAGCGGTCCGGTTCAAAGGTCTCTCGGCCGTTGCTCTCGGCGATGTTGCTGGCCCAGCCGACGATCACATACCGTCCGCAGAAGGCCAACGACCGGAAGGCCGCGAAGCCCACCGCGCCGCCCACGGTGTCGTAGACGACATCGACGCCGCGTCCCTGCGTGAGGTCCTTGATTTGGCTGCGAAGCTCCTGCGCGCCGCCCGAAATCTCCACGATATGGTCGGCGCCAAATCGCGCGCATTCGGCCAGTTTCGCCGCAGTGCGACCGGACGCGATCACAATGGCTCCGAGCCGCTTCGCCAGCTGGATCGCCGCCATTCCCGTGGCGCCGGACGCGCCGGTGATCAAAACGGTCTCGCCCGCCTGCAGCTGAGCGCGTTTAACCAGCGCGAAATAGGCGGTCTCGTAGCCCGTGAAAAACACGCAGCTCTCCGCAAAGCTGAAGCCCGTCGGCGCGCGAAACAGCGCAGTTTCCGGAACGATCGCGAAACTCGCCCACCCGCCGCTTCGCTGATAACCGCCTTTGCTGCGCGGCCCCACGGCCATGTAATCGGCGATCACGGGGTCGCCGGGACGAAAGTCGCGCACCGCCGCGCCGACCCAGAGCACCTCGCCGGCGAATTCGACGCCCGGCGTGTAGGGGGGCGTCGCCATGTGCTGATACTGGCCCGTGCTCATGATCAGATCGACGAAGGCCACCGAGGCGGCGCGCACCCCGATCACAACTTCCGTCGGCTGAAGCTTGGCCACATCGGGGAAAGGCTCCTCCTGCAGCTCCAGAAGATCCTCGACCGCGTCGCGCGGGGTGGCGGCGAACCGCGGAAGGGAGACCCGCATTCCTGTCGGCTGCATATGTTCCTCGCGTCGCTCGCCCTGGGGGCTTTTGGCTCCGCCGCGATCCTGCCGCGATCACGCCGCCGTGAGGCCGCGCGGCGGCCTTGGCCGGGCCTCGCCCACATGGGCTCTAACAGCGCCATCCATAAAGAGAGAACGAACATGTTGCGACGCGCGCCCACCGCTCCCCGACCCATGCCGACCCGGGGGGCCGCGCCGCGGCGCCCCTTGAGCCGTCTCGGGGCGGCCCCTCTCGCGGCCTCCGCCGCTCTCATGGCGGCGTTCCTCACCGGCGGCCCCGCGCTCGCTTCGCCATCGCAAGACGGGCTCGGCCGGATCATCGCCGACCCGCCGGCGCGCATCGAAGTCGCCTTCGTGCTCGACACCACGGGCTCCATGTCCGGCCTCATCGAGGGCGCGAAGAAGAAGATCTGGTCCATCGCCAACAACATGATGGACCTTGAACCGCGCCCGGAGGTCCGCTTCGCGCTGATCGGCTACCGCGATCGAGGCGACACCTATGTGACTAAGCGCTTTGATCTCACCGAAGACGTCCAGTCGATCTACGGCGAGTTGCTGGCCTTTCGCGCCGGCGGCGGCGGCGACAATCCGGAGAGCGTGAACCAGGCGCTGGCCGAAGCGGTGACCGACCTCTCCTGGAGCCAGGATCGCGCCGTGTTCCGCGCTGTGTTCCTCGTGGGCGACGCGCCGCCGCACATGGATTACCAGGATGACACGCCCTACCCCGTTACGTTGGAGACGGCCGAAGATAAGGACATCCTGGTCAACGCGATCCAAGCCGGGGATCAGCGCGGCACCACCCGCATCTGGCGAGAAATCGCCCAGCTCGGCGGCGGGGCCTACGCGCAGATCGCTCAAGACGGGGCCATGGCGTTCGCGCCCTCGCCCTATGACGCCGAGATCGAGAAGCTGAATATCGAACTGAACGATACGGTCGTGCCCTATGGCCGCGCGGCGGATCAGGCGCGGGTTGCGGAGAATGTGGGCCGGGCCAAGGGCGTCGCCGGTTCGGCCGCGGCGGAGATGAACTCGTATTTCGCCAAGCAAAGCGTGGCGTCCGCCCGGAAGGTGATCTCCGGCGGCGGCGACCTGGTCGAGGACGTGGCCAACGGCGCCGTGGCTCTGGACGAGGTGAAGCAAGAGAAACTGCCTGCGGAGATGCGCGGCCTCTCCGCCGAGGAGCGGGACGCGTATGTGGCGGAGCGCGCGGCGCGGCGCGCCTCCATTCGCGCGTCGCTGGACGATTTGTTGGCCAAGCGGGACGCCCATGTGGCCGATACCCGCGCCGCCGCCGCGGAGACGGACGCCTTCGACGCGGAGGTCGACCGCATGATCCGCGCGCAGGCCGCCACCAAAGGCTTCAAATAGCGGTGGAGCCCGGAGCGGGCGGCGCGTCTGGCCGCCATCCCGCTCCGTTCCGATCGAGCGCCGCCATCGCGGCGATCCGTCGCGATGGCGCGACGGCGGCGCCGCGGCC
>JBCCTM010000249.1:0-5040 GCA_039198535.1 Pseudomonadota bacterium | reverse complement strand
CGGGATATAAGTCGAGGAGCGCTTGCTCTGCGCGGACATGCGGAGCTTCGGCGACGTTCGCCGCTGTCTGGGGATGAAGCCGTGTTTAGGTTTCCACGTCAGGGTAATGGGCGTAAGGGCCGCCCGGGCGATGATCGGATCCGACCGAGATGCACACGATGGTGCCCGCATAGCCGACGCCGTCGACGATGAAGGGCGTATTGTGGAGGGGGTACAGGCCCCTGACGAAGACGATCTCGCATGTCGTCAGGTTGGAATGATAGCCGCGGGCGGGTTGGAACTTCGAACCGTAGAGCGGGACCTCCTTCGCTAGTTCCTCATCTGTGGAAAGAGGCGTTGAAAGCGAAATCTTTTCAACAATGTCGACCGGATGTTCCAATCTCATTTGCTCAATCGGTAAGCCAGGTTGGTCGATGGCCCAATCGCCACATTCGATATTCACCCAGGATAAGGCGTGGTCCTTTTTTCGGCGGCCGCCATCGGGCAGCGAGCAATAGAAAACGGCTTCTTGGCGAAAGTCGAAAGCCCACTCCATTTGCGTTTCTCCGTCTCTAGTCCGCGCCGGGCGGGGCTTCGGGAAGCCCCGCCCGGCGGCCGCCTTACAAGAGCTTTTTACCGCGCAGATGGGTGAAGTCACGGAGTTCGTCGGGATATAAGTCGAGGAGCTCCTGATCCGCGCGGACGGAGGGGCGGACCCTCGGCGGCGTGCGGTCCAGCCCTTGGGCGCGGATCACCTCGACGAAGCCCTCGGGCAGCCCCGCCACGCCGTCGACATACCAGCGCTCCGCCAGGGACCGGTAGGCACGCGCGAGGGCCAGGGCTTGCTTCCGCTTCGGCAGCTTTGAGACCAAGAACGTGGCGAGTTCCGCCTCCGCATGCATCTCCCGCAGGACTTGAGCGGCTTTGTCGAGCCGACGTCGTTCGGCTGGCGCCGATCTCTCGCGTTGAGGTTTGGGAATGCTCGCTTCCGCATGGGTGAAGGTGAGCGCGGACGGCTTAGGGTTGGTCCCGTCTCGGAACAGCGTGGAGGTGGGCTGGGTGAAGCGGCCTGACACCATGATTTGAATGCTCAACCCCATGCGCTTCAGGCTTTGGAGCGAGGCGATGGCAGAGATCTTCAATTCTGGTGCTAGTTATATATGCAAATTCATATATGTGCATTGCAGTATTATCAAAGTTTCGTTGGATGAATCTACTGTGAAAGTACTGAGCGGAAAAGTCAGATTTTACTTCTTCGATAAAAGTGGTTGGCGGGCTCACGAGCTCACTTGAAAATAAATGATTGGCTTGATCGAAAGGCTGGGCAATTATTCCAAGTGACTGGCTATACTGAAGTGACCGTCTCAACGCTCTGTAGAGAGAAGGTCGTGAGCCCGGAGAAATCCGGGCCCAATACGTCGTCTCCATCACGCCGAGTTCGGGTGTTAGGTGTTCAAAAATGCGCTGCCTCACTTGGGGATGCCTCCGGGCCATTCTGCGTTGGGGTCCAGCCACCTGCGAGCGATATTGGCTATGTCTTGCAATACAAGGTTCTTGAAATGCAACGTCGCGTCTACCTCTGAAAGACGACCTACAGTAACGATATCCTCCTTTTGTCGGCGTCTTAAGTCAATGACTTTGGCGATTTCCCGATGCATCGCATCCTTTGCGATACTCGCGCTTCGAACGTGCGGCCATGTATTATGATCGTAATCTTGTTTAACTAGGGCGCTGATTATTTAAGCCCGTGGCAGCTGAGATCGCTTCTTCCCACTCGACTGCAAGTCGCTTTTCGTGTTGAGAGCGTGCATCGTCGTCATCATGGGAAAAAGGCCACGGTGTTGTCCAGTGCCCAAGAAAGCAAATGCCGTCGGGCAAAATGACTTCAGAGACGCTCGTATTCGAAATTAGAAATATTTCAAAAATTGTTTTTTTTGACAAATCTATTTCACCTGCATGCGCCGAAAGCTCGATCCTTGAAAAACAAGCAAAAAAATCCTCAAGACCCCACGGTTTTTTGAGCACTTCTTGGGTAATAAGGTGTTGCGCTGGTCCTATAATACCAATGCTGCCTTGTCGTTGGCTGAATAAAAGAACGCGCCTCATCGCGCGCTCAAGTGTGGGCCGACTTCCAGGCCTAGTTCGCACCCAGCAAGTGGTGCGAACCGCTTTTGTAAAGTACGGGTCAGACGCGTGAATGCGTTGCTGCACTATAAAAGCCCTCTCTGCTTATCAACACCGTCGACGAGCCAATCTCTTGCGATTTCGCCGATCCGCATCAAGACGCGGTCGCGAGCAATTGACTGTGCAGTCTCTAACGAAACCGTGTTTCGAGAGACAACGCGCTCTAGCATCCGGCGCTCCTCGTCAATGATCAAGGCAATATCTCGATGAAGGATGCTTAGGGCGATGGGCGCGTTTCCCGTCTTTTGCCGATGTGAGAACGCTTTGGGAAAAAAGATTCCCTCTCCCTCAAAGGGTGCGGCCACGCTCCGGGGAACGCGGAAGTTTGCGCTGAGAGTATCAGTGCGCGCGAAGCTGAGATCGAAAAGTTCGTCTGGACCGAAGCCGATCGCGACCAGATCAGCCGTCATTGTCGCGGGCAGCCACTCATGGTTTCCGCCGCCCGCACCGCGGATCCTGTCTTCGATCCGCTTCCAAACTCCGGGCTCTTCATACTGGATCCGCGTGATTTCCTCCTTCGTCAGGGTTTTGAACCAGGCGTTGTACTCTTGGTCGTACTGCGCGCGACGGTCTGAGCCCTGTCGCGCATGGAGCGGGCGCTTGGGCTCGGCCTCCAGTTTTGCGTCGAAGGTGACGGTGTCCGTTTTTGCGATGTCGGCTTTGATCTCGGGATCGTTCTTGGTGGAATATCGCCCTTCGGCGGCGTTCCACCGAGCGACGGAGCCCGGTGGGATCAGGCCCGGTGGTGAGGCGGGGGCCGCCCGACCCGTGGGCCCGCCGGCCAGGGCGGGTTGGGGGCCGAAGCCGGGGCCGTCAGGGTCGATGCGGCTGAGATGGCGGAGGGAGCCGGCCTTGGCGACCGGGGCGAGGAGTTCGGTGAGCAGGATCGCGTCGGCCGTCGCCTCGCGGCTGAGGTCCCTCAGAGCCCTCAGATAGGCGGGGCGGTCGATCTCTCCGGCGGCGTGCCGGTGGGTCAACAGCTTGCTTCGACGGCTGCGCTGGGCCGGGCCGGACAGCAGGCGCCCCAGCTCTGCGGCGGCGGCGTCGGTCGCGGCCAGGCCGAGGTCGCCCAGGATCTGGAATCGCTCGACTTCATCCGCCACCAGGAAGCGGCCAAAAGGCGCGCCGCCCCGGGCGATCAGCTCCTCCGCGCGCGCCAACGTCTCCGCGTCGCGCCGCAGGACCGCGTCCATATCCGCGCCCGTATTTCGCGCCCGTGGCCGCCGCCTCGGCGCGGGCGGAGGCGTAGGCCAGCATGCCGCTGAGATGTGTGATGGGCACATCCTCGAGGATCGCCGCGCGGGTGCTCTGCTGGACGGCGCCCAGCGCGCCGACGATGCCAAACGCCCAATCCTGCGCCGCGTCGCCCGCGCCCGACAGGCGGGCCCCTTGCTCTTCGATCAACCCGTTCAGGGCGCCGAGCGCGAGGTTGGCCTGGATCGAGGTCTCGGCGAGGTAGCTCACATAGTCCTGATCCGTCAGCAGCGCGAAGGCGTCATCGCGCATCCGGTCCCACCGGTCGGGGTAGGTTCGGCGCACCCAGGCCTCAAGGCTGGCGCGTTCGACCGGATCGCCGATGTAACTGCCTAAAGAGATGGACAGCGGCTCTAGCGGGCGCGTCCGCGCCCCGCTGGCGATGTCTGCGGCCATCCGCGCGCGGTGGGCGATGATGGCGCGGAGCGGATTGAGCCGGCGGAAGCGCGCCTCGTAAGTGGCGCCGCTTCGAGCGCTTCCGAGCGCCTCAATGAGGTTTTCCGGCCGATGGACCGTCGGGTAGCGCCCCTGCCTCAGCTTTTTGTCGGCTTCATAGGCGATCATCGGCCCCAGATCCATGTATCGGATCGGACGAACCTGTTCGCCGCCATGTTGGTTTCGACCAAAGAAGGGGATGACTTCGCGATGCGGAGGTTCGACGACCGCGGGCTCTCCGTCGTCATTCCTGGCGAGGAAGACGGGAGGGGTTGTTTGGCGGTGGGTGTCGAGGTCGCTTTGGAGCGCGGCGCGGGCGGCGGCGATGGCTTGCCGGCGGGCGTCGCGGGGCGCGTGGCCCCGTTGCAGGAGATGCTGCTCCAGGGCGTGGACGTTCTGCTGGAGGCTGACGCGGCGACCCGGCGGGAGGGCGGCGTAATGGCTCGCCAGCTCGGGGCGGTCGGCGAAACGCCCGCTCAACTCGGGGGCCGGGCGCGGCCGTGCGGCGGCGGCGCGATCGGCGGCGCGGCGGCGGACCTCGGGGCGGTCCCTAGGCTCGGGGGGCTGCTGGCCCCGGCGGAGGCGCGCCACCCGGGCGGCATGTTCGGGTGGCTCCGCCGTCGCGCCTTTCGCCGCGCCCTTCGCAGCGCCCTTGCCCGCGCCCGCCGCGCCGGGCTTATCCGCTTTCAGCGTGTCGGCGTAGGCGCGCACCGGATCCAGATCAGCGATGCGCGCGGGATCCGGCTGCAGCTGAAAATGCTGCGGGCCGAGCGCGTTGGAGAGGCTGTTCACGATGGGGCGGGCGGCCTCCAGCGCCTCACCCGTGGCGCCGCGATCGATGGCGCCGCGCAAGCTCTCCCCCGCCTGGCGCATGCGCTTGGCCTCCGCTTTAGGCAGGAAATTCTGATCGGGCCAGGTGAACACCCGCTCCGCGGCCTGCGGGCCGAGGGCGAGCTTTAGATCGTCGATTACCTGTTTTGAGGCCTCTTCATCCAGGAAGTCCGGCTCCGGCTCCGGCTTGGGTCCCTCAGGGGATGTGTTTGGCGAAAAGGTGTCGGCCAGATCGCCCAGCGCATCTGCGAAGCCCGAAGCGGGATCGCTTGATTTGCGCCGCGCCGCCGCTTCAGGCTTCTCCGCATCGTCCATCGGCGCGGAGCCGCCGATGCTGAGGCCCGGGGCAGGGGCGGG
>JBCCTM010000248.1:0-5042 GCA_039198535.1 Pseudomonadota bacterium | reverse complement strand
CAGGAAGTCCGGCTCCGGCTCCGGCTCCGGCTCCCGCTCCGGCTCGGGTCCCTCAGGGGATGTGTTTGGCGAAAAGGTGTCGGCCAGATCGCCCAGCGCATTCGCGAAGCCCGAAGCGGGATCGCTTGATTTACGCCGCGCCGCCGCCGCTTCAGGCTTCTCCGCATCGTCAATCGGCGCGGAGCCGCCGCTGCTGAGGCCCGGGGCAGGGGTGGGGGCAGGAGCGGGGGCAGGGGCGGCATCAGGCGCATCTGAGATCCGAGGGAGGCGCTCCTTCGAAGCTTCGCCATTGCGCTCCTGATCCCGGAGAGCCGAGGGCGCCATCCGCGCGGCGGGGCGGCTGAGCCCGGTCACCGGGTCGACATCGGGTAGGCTCAAGGCGCGTATGGCCGGTTTCGGGGTAGGCGGCGAGAACGGCGGAGATTGGATCTGCGCATCTTCATGCGCGTCCTCATGAATGTTCTCGTACGCGTTCTCTTGCGCGTTCTCTTGCGCGTCTTCCGGCGTATCGTCAGAGCGGCGATCGAAGGGCGATCTCGGAAATGGCTTACGCTTGGCGGGCGCTCCTTTTGGGGATTTAAAAATAGCCCTATGTGCACACGTCCTGTTAGGGGCGCAATAGAAAATACGTCCGATCTGGGAAATAAATTATTGAACTTGTTTACGAATTGGTAACTTTCCGTCATCCCGACGCGCCCATGGATCAGCCAGCGCAAAGTAAGCGGAGCTGTTCGCGCCCCCGCTGCGGTGGACGCCGCCCTGGGACGTCGCGCCTCAGCCCGCCGGCGTCATCCGCACAGGGACCCTTCAGCGATTGCGCGGTGTTGGCGCAGCAAAGAGCGCCAGAGGCCAAAGTAACCGTCGGCCATCTGGCGATGGACGCCGCCCGCCACCACCCAATCCAAGCCCAAGATCACCTCGTCTGGATCCGCCGGATCGATGACGAGACCGCCATAGCGCGTCCGCTGATTGAGCTGGGCGACGCGGTCCGCGCCGATGGGACCGCAGGGCGACTTCAGGATGGTCACAAAGGCGAGCGTGGAGCATTCCGGCGCCGTCAAGGCGCTGCCGCATCCGTAGAACGCGATGAAGGTGCGAACGCCGTCGATCTCGGCGATGATCATGGGCCAGGCCGGGTCGGCTGAGTTGAGTTCGGCCGGTCCTTTGGCGCGCAGGAAAGCCAGCGCCGTCTCCGGGTCGCCCATCTTGAGTAAGTTTATTCCGAGCAGGTGCGGCGGGCTCCGCAATCCTTGTGCATCGACCAGGCTGTGCGCGGCCTCGGTAATTGCGTCGCCATGGAGGTTCTGATGGGCCTCGAGCAGGATCTTGAACATCACATGCGCGCCCAGCAGCGTTGGCGGGGCTTCGGTGACTTGCTCAAATTTCCACAGCAGGACGCCGTTGTCGTTCTCGATCACGCCCGCTGTGCGGCGCTCAAAGTTCCAGCGGTTGATCGCCTCCGCGTCGAGGTCGGGCTCGTCGACGTGGAGATTGAAAGACACCCGCTTGCAGGCGGGATCGCAGAACTCCAGGAACACCACATAGGGGAACCCCTCGATGTCGCCGCGGAGGAAGACGTTTTCGCCGCCGCTATTCTCCGGGCGATAGGCTTGGAGCAACTCAGCCGCGCCGAGGCTCTCTGCGGCGGCCAGCCAGTGCTGCGGCTCTCCGCGAAAGAGGTAAGCGACGGTCTCAATCGATGGCGCGACCTGCGGATCATCAGCCTGAACGTCCGGGGCGTCGCCACGCGAAGGCTCCGCCGCCAGGGGAGTGGAGACAATCGTGAGCAGGAGGAGAGTGACCCCAAGCGAGGCGCCGAACGCCGCAATTCTCATCTGATCGCCCTCCGCCTCCACTGGAGCGGAGATAAAACCCGATGAATGCCGCCGCGCCGATGCGACGAAAGGTTGCTGTGGCGAATGAAAGGGACGAACGGGCGGAAGCGCGTTTGGCGACGCCTCCGGCCGATTGTTCGGCTCCCCTCGTCCAGCAAGGGGAGCCGCTGGTCGCTTACTCGGCCGGCTCGGCCGGTTCGGCCTCGCGGGCTTCGTCGGACGGGGCCTCCAGCGCCGGGGCGGCGGCGGCCTCGGCGGCGGCTTGGCGCTCGGCCAGGATCTTCTTGTCCCGGTCCGCGGCGATGCCCTTCAGGCGGTGGGTGGCCCCACCGGTGCCCGCGGGGATCAGGCGGCCGACGATCACGTTCTCCTTGAGGCCGATCAAGCGGTCCCGCTTGCCCTGCACGGAGGCCTCCGTGAGCACACGCGTGGTCTCCTGGAAGGACGCGGCCGAGATAAAGGAGCGGGTCTGCAGCGACGCTTTGGTGATGCCGAGCAGCACCGGCGAGCCTTTCGCCGGACGACGCCCTTCCGCCTCCGCCTTCTCGTTCACTTCGTCGAACTCCAAGCGATCGACCTGTTCGCCGGCCAACAGCGTCGTGTCGCCGCTGTCCTCGATCTCAACCTTCTGCAGCATCTGCCGCACGATCACTTCGATATGCTTGTCGTTGATCTTCACGCCCTGCAGTCGATAGACGTCCTGCACTTCGTTGATCAAGAACTTCGCCAAAGCCTCGATGCCCATGATCGCCAAGATATCATGGGGGGCCGGTTTGCCGTCGAGCAGATACTCGCCCTTTTGGATGAAATCGCCCTCTTGCACGGGGATGTGCTTGCCCTTCGGCAGCAGATACTCCCGGGGCTCCAGGCTTTCATCGATCGGGTCGATGGCGACGCGGCGCTTGTTCTTGTAGTCCTTGCCGAACCGCACGCGACCGTCGATCTCGGCGATCACCGCGTGGTCCTTCGGCCGCCGCGCCTCAAAGAGCTCGGCCACCCGCGGCAGACCACCGGTGATGTCCTTACTCTTCGCACCCTCATTCGGGATCCGCGCGATCACGTCGCCCGCTTGGATCTTCTGGCCGTCTTCCACCGCCAGAATCGCATCGACGCTCATGAAGTAATGGGCGGGGTTGCCGCTATCGAGCTTCACCATCTCGCCATCATCATCCACCAGCGTCACCGCCGGCTTCAGATCATTGCCCTTCGGCGCGGCGCGCCAGTCGCTCACGATGCGCTGGCCGATGCCCGTGGCCTCATCCGTCTCTTCCCGCACCGACACGCCGGTGACCAGGTCGACGAACTTCGCCACGCCCGCTTTCTCGGAGATGATCGGCATGGAGTAGGGATCCCACTCCGCCAGCTTATCGCCGCGCTTGATGTCGGCGCCCTCTTGGGCGTGCAACTTGGAGCCGTAGATCAGCTTGTGCACGGCGCGCTCGCGGCCGCTGTCATCGACGACGGCCAACTGTACGTTGCGGCCCATCACGATCTGCTCGCCCGCCTGGTTCTTGATCAGGTTAGCGTTGCGGATCTCCAGCTTGCCCTCTTGGCTGGCTTCCAGGAAGGACTGGTCGCCCACCGTCGCGGCGCCGCCGATGTGGAAGGTCCGCATGGTCAGCTGCGTGCCGGGCTCGCCGATGGACTGGGCGGCGATGATGCCGACCGCTTCGCCCACATTCACCGGCGCGCCCCGCGCCAGATCCCGGCCGTAGCACGTGGCGCAGACGCCGTCTTTCAGCGCGCAGGTCAGCGGCGAGCGGATCTTCACATCCAGCACGCCCGCCTTCTCGATGGCCGCGCTGTCGGCCTCGTCGAGCAGGCGACCCCGCTCAAAGATCAAGCTGTTGTCCTTCGGATCGATCACGTCCTCATTGAGCACGCGCCCGAGGATCCGCTCGGACAGCGAAGCGATGATCTCGCCGCCATCGATCACCGCGGCGGCGGTGATGCCGACATCGGTGCCGCAGTCGATCTCTTTGATGATGCAGTCCTGCGCCACATCCACCAAACGGCGGGTCAGGTAGCCCGAGTTCGCGGTCTTCAGCGCGGTGTCGGCCAAGCCTTTCCGCGCGCCATGGGTCGAGGTGAAATACTCGCCCACCGTCAGGCCTTCTTTGAAGTTGGCGATGATCGGCGTTTCGATGATCTCGCCAGACGGCTTGATCATCAGCCCGCGCATGGCGCCCAGCTGACGCATCTGCGTGGGCGAGCCCCGCGCGCCGGAGTGGCTCATCATATAGACGGAGTTGGGCTCCTGCGTGCGGCCGTTCTCATCGGTTTGCACCGAGGAGATTTCCGCCATCATGGAGGCGGAGACTTTGTCCGTACATTTCGCCCAGGCGTCGACGACCTTATTGTACTTCTCACCCTGGGTGATCAGGCCGTCCATGTACTGCTGTTCGAAGTCTTTGACTTGGCTGCGCGTCTCTTCGACCAGGTTCCATTTGTCATCTGGGATGACCATGTCGTCCTTACCGAACGAAATGCCGGCCTTGAACGCTTCTTGGAAGCCGAGCGTCATGATCTGATCGCAGAAGATCACCGACTCTTTCTGGCCGCAATGGCGGTACACCGCGTCGATGACTTCACCGATGTCGCGCTTCCGCAGGACGCGATTGACCAGCTCAAAACGAATGCCGGCCGCTTTGGGCAGCAGGCTGGCGATCATCATGCGGCCCGGCGTGCCCTCCACGCGCTCTTGGACAATCTCACCGTTCTCATCCATCCGCTCATAGCGCATGGATACTTTCGAATGCAGCGTGACGAGGCCGGCCTGCAGCGCGTGCTCCACCTCGGACATGCTGGCGAAGGCCATGCCCTCGCCGGGCTCGCCCTGCTTCTCCAGAGAGAGGTAGTAGAGCCCAAGCACCATGTCTTGGCTCGGCACAATGATCGGCTTGCCGTTGGCCGGGCTGAGGACGTTGTTGGTGGACATCATCAGCACCCGCGCCTCGAGCTGCGCTTCGAGGCTGAGCGGCACGTGCACAGCCATCTGGTCGCCGTCGAAATCCGCGTTGAACGCCGAGCAGACCAGCGGGTGCAGCTGGATCGCTTTGCCTTCGATCAGCACGGGCTCAAAGGCCTGGATGCCCAGGCGGTGCAGCGTCGGCGCGCGGTTGAGCATCACCGGGTGCTCTCGGATCACCTCGTCCAGGATGTCCCAGACCTCCGGACGCTCCTTCTCCACGAGCTTCTTGGCCTGCT
>JBCCTM010000247.1:0-5055 GCA_039198535.1 Pseudomonadota bacterium | reverse complement strand
TCAAAGCGCGCGGGTTGCGCGTGATCGCCAACGCCGGCGGCGTGAACCCAAGCGCCTGCGCCGCGGCGCTGCGGGCGGAGGCGCAGGCGCAGGGGGTCGACCTGCGCATCGCGGTGGTCACCGGCGATGATCTGACCGACCGCGCGGCCGAGTTCGCCGCGGCGGGGATCACGGAGATGTTCACCGGAGCGCCTTTCCCCGAGCCCGGCCGTATCGCCTCCATCAACGCCTATCTTGGCGCCTTCCCCATCGCCGCCGCGCTGGATCAGGGGGCGGACATCGTCGTGACGGGCCGCTGCGTCGACAGCGCGGTGACGCTGGCCGCCTGCATCCACAGCTTTGGATGGCGCGCGCGGGACTTCGACTTGCTCTCCGCCGGGTCGTTGGCCGGCCATCTGCTGGAATGCGGGCCGCAGGCGACCGGCGGGAATTTCACGGATTGGCGGATGGCCGGCCCGCTTGACGCGGTCGGCTATCCCATCGCGGAGATCGACGCGGCCGGCGTCACGGTGATCAGCAAACCCGAGGGGACGAGCGGCGTTGTCAGCCGGCTCAGCGTCGCGGAGCAGCTGGTCTATGAGATCGACGATCCAGCGCGCTACCTGCTTCCCGATGTCGCCTGCGATTTCAGCGGGGTGGCGATCGAAGAGGTCGGGGCCGACCGCGTGCGCGTCAGCGGGGCGAAGGGCGCGCCGCCGAGCGCCAGCTATAAGGTGAGCGCCACCTACGCCGATGGCTGGCGCGGCGGCGCGCTTCTGCAGATGGATGGCCTTGAGGCCCGCGCCAAGGCGGAGGCGTTTGGCGACGCGGCGCTGACCCGCGCCCGCCATCGCCTGCGCGCGGCGAACGCGCCTGATTTCGACGACGTGTCCGTCGAAGTGCTCGGCGGCGACGCGGCGGCGGCCTTCTCCGTGGCGGCGCGGCATCGAAGCGCGGAGGGCGTCGCCGCCCTGCTGAAGGAGATCACCGGCCTGGCGCTGGCCACGCCGCCGGGTCTGGCGATCTATTCCGTGGCGGGGCGGCCGAAACCGTCGCCAGTGGTCCGGTTGTTTTCCTTTCTGACGCCGAAAGCCGACGTGGCGATCGCCATCGATTTGGGCGGCGCGCCGCAGCCCTTCCGGGCGCCGGAGGTCTCGGAGACGGGCGCCGCGCGCGCCGTTGTGTCCGAGCCGGAGCCGTTTGCAGCGACGCTTGGCGATGAGGAAATGGCGCTCACGCCGTTGATCGACCTGGCGGTGGCGCGCTCCGGCGATAAGGGAGACCGCGCCAATATCGGCGTGATTGCGCGACGTCCGGAGCATCTGCCCACCCTCTGGGCCGCACTGGATGAAGATCTGCTCCGCCGCGTCTTCGGCGGCTTTTCACCCAGCGCCGTCCGTCGCTACGCCATGCCGGGGCCCGGCGCCCTCAACATCGTGCTCGACGACGCGCTCGGCGGCGGCGGCGTCGCCAGCCTCCGCCTTGACGCTCAGGGCAAAGCATTCGCGCAGCGCCTGCTCGCCACGCCCATCCCTGTCCCCCGCCGCCTGCTGGCGGACCTCACCGGAGACCGCGCCTGATGTTCCAGACCAAGCTCCAGCGCTCCTCCGAGGGCTTCCAGCGGAACCGCGCCGATATGCTCGCCCTGGTGGAGCGGATGCGCGAGCTGCAGGCGCGGGCCAAGGCGGCGTCGGAGAAGCGGATGGAGCGCTTCCGTCAGCGCGGCCAGCTCTCCCCGCGGGAGCGCGTCGCGGAGCTGCTGGACCCGGGCATGCCGTTCCTCGAGCTGCACAACATGGCGAATTACCTCGTGGAGGAGCCCGATCCAGATAAGAGCGTGCCCGGCGCGAACTCGATCGCCGGCATTGGCTTTGTCGAGGGCGTGCGCTGCCTGATCAACGCCAGCGACAGCGGCATCGCCGCCGGCGCCGCCACGCCGATGTCCGTGAACAAAGCCCGGCTCTGCCTCGACATGGCGCTGCGCCATAAGCTGCCCTACTTGCAGCTCGTCGAGAGCGCCGGGGCCAATCTAATGACTTACCGGGTGGAGCTCTGGGCCGAGGGCGGCGTGATGTTCTACGGGCTCGCGCGCCTCTCCGCCGCGGGCGTGCCGACGCTGGTGGTGCTGCACGGCCCCTCCACAGCAGGCGGCGCCTATCAGCCGGGCATGAGCGACTATGTGATCGGCGTGAAGCACAACGGCATGGCGGCACTAGCGGGCGCGGCGCTCACCAAGGCGGCCACCGGCGAAGTCGCCGATGAGCGCCAGCTGGGCGGGACGGAGATGCACGCGTCTGTCTCGGGCCTCGTGGAGTATCTGGCCGAGGATGACAGCCACGGCGTCGCGCTGGCCCGCGAGGTGCTCGACCGGCTCGACTGGAACAAGGGCGTCGACGGCGCGCCGCCCGCCGAGTTTGAAGAGCCGCGCTACGACCCCGATGAGATCGCCGGGCTGGTGCCGGTGGATTACCGCATCCCCTATGACGCGCGGGAGCTGGTGGCGCGGCTGGTGGACGGCTCCGAATTCACCGAATTCAAATCCCGCTACGGCCCGGCCACGCTCTGCCTGCAGGCCCGGATCCACGGCCATCAAGTGGGCATCCTGGCCAATAACGGCCCGATCGACCCGCCTGCGGCGGCCAAGTGCGGCCAGTTCGTCCAAATCTGCGACCAAGCCGACATCCCGCTGGTTTTCCTCAACAACATCACCGGCTACATGGTGGGCACGGAAGTCGAGCAAGCCGGCATGATCAAGCACGGCTCGAAAATGATCCAAGCGGTCTCCAACGCACGGGTGCCGAAGATCTCGCTCTATGTGGGCGCAAGCTTTGGCGCGGGGAATTACGGGATGTGCGGCTACGCGTACAATCCGGATTTCCTGTTCACCTGGCCCAACGCGCAAACAGGCGTGATGGCGGGCGAGTCTGCGGCGGGGACCATGGCGGAGGTCGCCAGGGGCGTGGCGGCCCGCAAAGGCGTCGATCTGCCGGAGGAGGCGGTGGCCGAGCAGAGCCGCCAGCTCACCGAGATGTTCGATCGGCAGCACACCGCCTTCTACACCTCCGGCCGCTGCCTCGATCACGGCATGATCGACCCGCGCGACAGCCGAAAAGTGATCGGCTTCTGCCTCTCCACCTGCTGGGAGGCGAAGCGCCGCCGCGTCCAGCCGAACGCGTTCGGCGTGGCCCGTCTCTAAGGCGCGCGCCCTTCATCACGCGCGCCCTTGGCGCCGCCGCTGGCCCTCAGGAGGAGCCCCGAGATGACCGAGTTCCCTGATTTCGACGCCTTGGATCTGGAGTTCGCCGAGGAATGGCTCACGGTCTGGTTCAATCAGCCCGAGGCGCGCAATCCGCTGACGACAGAGCGGAGCGCCGATTTGCAGAGGCTCTGCGCCCATCTGCAAGACCGGCGTGATGTGCGCGGCGTGGTGTTCCGAGGCCGCGGCGGCGTGTTTTGCGCCGGCGGCGATCTCAAGGCCTTCAAGACCGTCTTCCAAGGCGGGGCGGATCTGCAGGACGTGAAAGCCATGAGCCGGGACGCCGGCGGTTTGTTCGACGCGGTGGACCGACTGCCGCAATTCACGGTGATGGCCATTGAGGGCGCGGCCATGGCGGGCGGGCTCGGCCTGGCCTGCTGCGGCGACATGGTGATCGCCGAAGCGGAGGCCAAGTTTGCGCTGACGGAAGTGGCCATCGGCGTCACGCCCGCGCAGATCGCGTCGTTCGTGATGCGCCGCCTCGGCATGCCGACCGCGCGCATGCTGATGCTTTCGGCGCAACGGTTCCCCGCCGCCGGCGCGTTGACGATCGGCCTCGCGGATCGGGTGGTGACGGGCTCGGCGGAGATGGAGGAGGCGCTCTCCTCTGTGCGGGCCCAACTGCGAAGCTGCGCGCCCGGCGCGGTCGCGGAGACCAAGGCTCTGATTTTGAACGCGCCCTGGCTGGACCGCGCAGCGCAGGTGGACGCCGCCGCGGCGAGCTTCGCGCGGTGCATGTTGAGTGATGAAGGGCGGGAGGGCGTCGCCTCTTTCGTGGAGAAGCGCAAACCGAGTTGGGCGACCGCGGGCGCCGCGGCAAAAGCGAAGGACGCCTGACCATGGCGGAGATCCGCAACATCCTAGTCGCCAATCGCGGCGAGATCGCCGTGCGGGTGATGCGCACGGCTCGGGCGCTGGGCCTCCGCAGCGTGGCCGTCTATTCCGACGCCGACGCCAACGCCCCCCATGTGCATCTTGCCGATCGCGCGGCACATATCGGCGCGGCCCCGGCGGCGCAGTCCTATCTCGACGCCGAGAAGATCCTCGCCGCCGCCGCGGACACAGGCGCGGACGCGATCCATCCGGGCTACGGCTTTCTTTCGGAGAACGCGGCCTTCGCCGAGGCGGTGGCGGCGGCGGGGCTCACCTTCATCGGCCCGCCCGCCGCGGCCATTTCCGCCATGGGGGACAAAGCCGAAGCCAAGCGCCGGATGATCGAGGCGGGCGTGCCTTGCGTGCCGGGCTATCAGGGCGAAGACCAGGCGGCGGCCAACTATCTGCGCGCCGCCGAGGAGATCGGCTACCCGGTGATGGTCAAAGCCGCGGCGGGCGGCGGCGGGCGCGGGATGCGTCTCGTGGAGGATGCTGCTGACCTTGAAGGCGCGCTCGAGATGGCGCGCTCCGAAGCCGAGCGCGCCTTTGGCTCGGGCGACCTCATCCTCGAGAAAGCCATTCTCGGCCCGCGCCATGTGGAGATCCAAGTGTTCGCCGACGCCCATGGCGGCGCGATCCATCTCGGTGAGCGCGATTGCTCACTGCAGCGCCGGCATCAGAAAGTGATCGAAGAGGCGCCCTGCCCGGTGATGACGCCGGAGCTCCGCGCGCGCATGGGCGCAGCGGCGGTGGAGGCGGCGCGCAGCATCGACTACCGGGGCGCCGGCACCGTCGAGTTCCTGCTCGACGCCGAGGGCGCGTTTTATTTTCTCGAGATGAACACGCGACTTCAGGTGGAGCATCCGGTCACGGAGATGGTGACCGGGCTCGATTTGGTGGCGCTGCAGATCCAGGTGGCGGAGGGCAGGCCGCTCGGCCTCACCCAG
>JBCCTM010000246.1:0-5056 GCA_039198535.1 Pseudomonadota bacterium | reverse complement strand
GGCGCTGGGGCCGGCGCTGTCTCCCGATCTCCACCCCGCCGCGGCGGCCCCGGATCGGACCGAACTGCCGGAGCGGGCGAATTTCGGCTACAAATTCTACGTCGGCGGCGTGCTGATCGGCAAAGCCTGGATGAGCACGTCTTTCGCAGACGGCCGGTATCGCAGCCAGGGCTCGGTGGAGACGGACGGCGTGGCGGGCTGGTTCGTCTCAGCGACGGTGGTGGCGACGGCGGATGGGGCCATGGGCGACGATCAGCCCACCCCGGTGAAACTCGACGTCACCGGCGTCACCGATAAGACCCCTTGGCGGATGTCCATCGATTATGACGGCGGCGCGCCGACCGGCGTGTTCTCAGAGCCGCCCTTCCGTGAGAAACCCTATGAGATCGACCCGCGGCGCCAAGGCGGCGCGCTGGACCCGGTTAGCGCTGTGATCGCCACGCTCACGCCGATGAAGGGCTCAGGGTGCGACCGGGTGATCCCGATCTTCGACGGCCGCAAGCGCTATGACATCGTCATCGGCCCTGAAATTGAGCGCGGCGTCAGTCGCAAGGGCTTTCCCATGGTCGAGTGCGAGGCGCGCTGGCGCCGGGTCGGCGGCTTCAAGGGCAACCAGATGAACAAGCCCGATGTGCCGTTCACCGCCCGGTTTGAGCGGCGAGACGGCTTGGCCGTGCCGACAAAAGTGTGGGGCGACACCGAGTTCGGCGGCGCGGTGGCGATTATCCGGGAGTGACCCGCAAAAAACGCGCTCGGCCAAGTTTCGGGCGCGTATCGCACTTTTTTCCGCTCGCCCCCTTTTCAGCGGGGGTCGCCTCGCCCACTTTCGCGATCCCCGACGGGAAGCGCCGATCCACAACGGACCTGGTTCTGCACGCCACGCCGGCGCGGACCGCTTTGCGGGGCCGCGTGCGGGGACGGAGCGGAAAGTCGAGGAGAACGCGGATTTAGCTCAGCGGTAGAGCGGCGGGCTTTCGAAGCCCGCAGGACGGAGGTTCAATCCCTTCAATCTGCTCCAAAAGCGAATGGGTTTCGCACTTGCCTTTTAAGCAAGCCTTAGAGGTTCGACTCCTCTCAGCCAGCGATCGGAAGGTCGCTCAAACATAGGGTCCTCGGGGCCCGATCCTGGGCGCGCTTGGCCAATCCCTTCGGGGGGCGGACAGGCCGCTCAGCGCCGAAAGCGGCTCCGCGCCGCGGATGACGGCCGACCCGGGCCAGGGCCAGCGCAACCGCGTCCGCCCCGGCTCTGCGACGCCCGCTCGCCGCAGCCCGCCGCCGGAGGCGCCGCGGTCGGGTCCCGGGTATCCGCACCAACGATTTAGCACTGCACGCCGCGCGGGAGCCGGCGCTGCGATGAGGGAACAGGGCCATGACCACCGCCACCCGCGCCGCGAACCCAAACAAAGCAGCGGAGCAGCGCACCCTGTTCGACATCCTGATGGGCCGTCGGCGCCTGACCGTGCTTGAAAACCAGCGCGCGATCCTGCTGCGCCGCGGAAAGCTCGAGACCATCCTCGGCCCGGGCCAGCACATGGTCCCGGTGGCGGAGGCGTTTGTGGAGGTGCACAACCTCAATAGCCCCGAATTCGTCAGCGCCTATGAGCGGGCCCTTTTCAATGAGCGGCGCAAGCTCGCGGACGCGCATTTGGACGAGTTCATCACTGGGCCCGATGAGATGGGCGTGCTGCTGCGCGACCGTCGCATCTACGGTCTGCTGAAGCCCGATGGGCGCAGCGTGCTGTGGCGCGCGGCGGGTCCGTTCACCATGGAGCGCGTCCCCTTGAGCGACGATCTCTCCGTGCCGGCCCCGCTTATGCGCCGGCTGGAGCGCTTCGGACAAACCGACAAGGCGCAGACCCATCATGTGGCGGCCGAACAAGCCGGCCTGCTGTTCCTCGACGGCGCGTTCACCCGTCGCCTGGAACCGGGCACGCATATGTTCTGGAATGTCGGCCGGAAGGTCGTGGTCAAGCTGGTCGATCTGCGCCGCCAACCCCTGGAGGTGGGCGGCCAGGAGATCCTGACGCGGGATCGCGTCTCGCTGCGGGTGAACCTGGTGGCGGAATACCGCGTCGCCGATCCGGTGAAGGCCGTGACCGCCGTGCAGAACTATTCGGAAGCGCTGTACCGCGCGCTGCAATACGCGCTGCGCAACAGCCTCGGCGCGCGCACGCTGGACGAGATCTTGGAACAGAAGGTCGGCGTCGACGCGGAGGCCGCCGGCGAGGTGCGTCAGCAGATGGCGGAGATCGGCCTGGAGGTCGGCGAGATCGCGTTGAAGGATGTGATCCTGCCCGGGGAAATGCGCACCATTCTCAACGAGGTGGTGCTCGCCGAGAAGCAGGCGCAGGCCAATGTGATCCGCCGCCGCGAGGAGACGGCTGCGACGCGTTCGTTGCTCAATACCGCGCGGGTGATGGCGGAGAACCCGATCATGCTGCGCTTAAAGGAGCTGGAAGCCCTGGAGACCATCGCCGAACGCGTGGATCGCTTGGTGATCCATAATGGCGCGCAAGGATTGATGGGCGATCTGGTCCGCCTTTCGGACGATAGCGCGCCGAGTGCTGAAGATGGGGGCGAAAGCTGATCGCCGCCACGGGCGGGTTGGGCTAGTGCGGCCCGGCCCGCTGGGTGCGGAGGCCGTGGATCAACGCCAGGGTTCCCGCCCGGCCCGGGGCGGGCGTCCAAGAGCGGCGGAGCGGCGCGATCCCTGGGGCCGCGCCCCCCGCATCCGTGGTTTTAGCGATGGTGAAAGGCTCGGCCCGCATGGTCTGCGTGCGGCGATCTCGGCGTTCTGATCGCTCCGAGACCGCGCGTTCGGCCAATCCCTCCGCCGCGGCGGGGGCGCTCCATGAGATCGTCAGAGCCGCGAGCGCCAGCAGAACCGCCAGCGCGAGAGCCCACCCCAGGCCCGCGATGGCGGACCGGGACAGTGGTTTGTCGCGCGTCCGGTCATCGGCCGCCGCATTGTTTTGAAGAGCCAACCCCAATTCCCCCGATGCGCGCTTTGTGGTCCCCTGCGCGTCTCGGGTCTGCGAAATTCGGGCCAATCCCCGAATCTGCGCGGCTTATTGGGAGTGCCGACCATGAAACCCACTCAAGCCAACCCCATGGCGCAACAGCGTTTTCGCGACAAAGCGGCCGCGGTGACGCTGGCTCTGCTGAGCGTTTCCCTTTCGCCGGAAACAGCTTCTGCTTCGCCGCACTCTGCGGTTGCGACGGAAGCGCGCTGCGCGCTCGGAGCCTCCTCGAGTGTTCGGGTCGAGGGCAGGGGCATGTTGCGCCTCGGCGATGTCCAAGGCTGCGACGGGGTGCGCTGGGAGATCATTCAGGGCCTGTTCATAGACGGACAGCCCGCGGTGCGGCTGCTCCCAAGCGAAGAGTGCGGCGCCTCAGGCTCAGAAAGCGTCTTGGCCGATGGCGCGCCCGTTTCCCGACAAGGCGACGGATGCTGACAGCTTACGACTGGTCATGAAGACATCACCGGGCGCAAAAAAAGGCGCGGGCTCCGCGCCTTTTTTGTCGCTCCGCGGGCGGGGCGCTCACTTCTCGTTGGTGGCGACCCTGCCGAGCTCCAAGCTCCGCTCCAACACGCGCCACGCTTCGCCAGCGCCGGCGGAGAGCGCCTTCTCTCCGTACTTCCGGTTCACATCGATGAGTTCTTGCGCGCTCTTGCAGCGGGAGGCGGCCTCACGCCAGCCTTTTTGCAACGCGCGGGCCCGGCGGATCGCCACACTCGCCGACTGCATCGCCGCAAAGGGGGCCATCGCGGCCGCGGCGGCCAGCATGCGCTGGCGACCCATCATCCGGGCAGGGTCGATCGCCCCCACGGTGTTCGGAAGAGCCGCGCCAAGCCCGGCGTGGGGCGCGGGCCAGGCGGGCGGCGTCCACGCGCCAATCCCAAAATCGCGTCTCGTGGGCCTCGAGCCGGCCGGGACATCGCCCTCAGTGGTTTCCGTTACGTCACCCTGTGATTGCACGGGCGAGAGTGCGTCGAGCATGTCGCTACCTTCCCTAGTTCCTCTGCGTCGCTTGTGGCATTTCCGCGCTGCGCTGCAAACATGGTTTTGAAATGCGATTTTTGAAGAGGCGGGAAGGCTCCGCCGCCTAGAAAAACGGCGCCGTCCGAAAGGCGCAGGTATAGCGCCTAAAATTTAATCGTATCCTGCACCGAAATTTTATTTCAACGCGCAAGGCCCTAGACGCTGCGCACGAAAGCGGCAGCGTCGAGAGGTGACTGATTGGAAACAATATTGATTAATGGACGCTGAACCGGCTCAGTTGAAGACTCCACGTGACCGTGGATGACGCACACGTCGAGGCGCTGCAGCCGCTCATCTACCGGCAGTCAACCCGCGAAACTGTTTGTTCAGACCACTTCTGTCCGAAAAACGGCGAAGCGATTCTGCACATTTTATGTATATATCCCGATAAAATTTTAGTTATCCACAGTAAAAAGCGCGCTTGATCCAGTGCTTTCCCGACGCGAAGGCGCGTGGTGCGGCGCCAAACCACAGCAGCGTCCGAATCAACCGGTGGTTTGAGCCATGCAGTCCGGTCGCCCCGGTGGCGAAGGGAAGCGCGAACATCGGTCGGCCGAGGCGTCGATCACTCCGCCGCCATCTCGCCTCCGCCACGACGCTTCCGGATCAGCGCTAGAACCTCACGCGCGGCGTCAGGAATGTTGGTCCCTGGGCCAAAGATCGCCGCCACGCCAACGTCCAACAGCATCTGGTAATCCTGCGCCGGGATCACGCCGCCGCAGATCACCAGCACCTCGCCGGCGCCCTGGTCCTTCAGCGCTTGGATCAGCGCCGGCGCCAACGTCTTGTGACCCGCCGCTTGGGAGCTGACGCCCACCACATGCACGTCATTGTCGATGGCGTCCTGCGCCGCTTCCTCGGGCGTTTGGAACAGCGGGCCCATATCCACATCGAAGTTGACTCAAGCCGGAAACTATTCCTTCCGGCTGGTGGGAGTAGAGAGCGACGGCACTCGTGTCGAAGGCGGTAATTGGGAAGTTTATGCCATCTCCCCTCCAGAAGCTGATTTCAAT
>JBCCTM010000245.1:0-5070 GCA_039198535.1 Pseudomonadota bacterium | reverse complement strand
GGGTCGAGAGGATCCCATCATCCTCGATCTCGCTCACGACCACGCGCAGCGGCCCCGCGTTCACCAGTGAAATGGCTGCGGTCGGGTCGAAGACGGGGCGGAAGTCGAGCGCTGAGGCCTCGGGCAGATCCGCGGCGCGCATCACGCCATACACATACGAATTCTGGGTCATGTCGGGCTCCCATCTCGATCATTTTGCGGCCCCTTGGGCAGGCGAATTTCCAGGACGCCGTTGGAGAGGCGCATGTCGGGTTTAGCGGTGTCGTCAAGCGCCACATCGGCGGGCAACTCCGCCTCCGCCTCGAAGCGACGGCCCTTCGCCCCGCTGGCGGTCAGCCGCAGCGCGCGACCGTCGAGCTCGATCGAGATGTCATCGGCGGCGACGCCCGGCAGCTCAGCGGTGACGATGACGAGGTCGGCCTCGTCGAACGCTTCGATATGCGCGGCGCGTGGGGCGGGTTCGCCCAGGGGCTCCTCGTTCGCCGCTTTCCCCGGAGCCTTCTTCATTGAGGCGGTCGGGCGCTTGGGCCGCTCACTCTCCGCGGAGGGTCTGCTGGAGGCGGCCCGGCGGCGGGGCGGCGCGGATCGGGGCCGCGGGCGGGCGTCTTCGTCCTCGCCATGATCGCCCAAGGCCTCATCCAAGCCCCGCACGCGCCAGCCGATGCGCGCCTCCACGGGGCCGTCGGCGCCATCAAGGCGAATGTTCCGGACCATATCGACAATTTCGTCCAGCCCGCCCTTGCGCGACGTCCCGCCCGCCTCGGCGTCGCGGGTGCCGGCCTCGCGGGCCGCCTCAGACAGCTTCTGGCCGACCGCCTCGACAGTATCCTTCAGCCCATCGAACAAGCCGCCCAAACGGCGCGCGATCTCTTCGATCGCCTCCGGCCCGGTCGGACCCTCCGCGCCGCCGCGGCGGCCGTTCTTGTCGTCATCCATTGGCGTGGCTTCCTGTGTTGGCGCTTAGGCGCCGAGGGCGGCGATGCGGCGCTCCAGCATGGCGAGGCGGCCGCGAACCTCGCGGTTCTCCGCTTCGAGCCGCTGGCGCTCGGCCTCGGCCTCGGCCAACGCGGGGGAGCGGGCGCCGGCCTCGGCGCTGTGCGGCGTCGACGCGTCGGCGCTCGGCTCGATTGGGGCGTGACCCGCATGTGCAGGAACCGGGGCCGCGACGGGCGGCGCGTCGAAGAGCGGCGGAACGGCGCTCTCCACGCTGCGCTCCGCTCCCCGCTGATCGGCGAGGCCGCGGGCCGCGGTCTCCCGCTCGCGCAGGAGCGCCTCTTGCTCCCGCGCCTGCGCGCAGAGCGCCGGGTCGACCTCCCACCAGTTAATCCCGAGCTCCATGGCCTTCTCGACCGTGCAGATCAGCAGGCGCACCTTGATGCTGAGCAGCTCGATGCCGACCAGCGAAATCACCACATCGCCTGCGATCACCACGCCTTTGTCCAACACCCGCTCGAGCACGTCGGCGAGGCTGTCGGAATGGATTGGGCTTTGGATCGTGCTCATCGGGGTCTCAGATCAAAGGGGGGCCGGCGGCGCTTAGGACGCGGCGGCGAAGCCCGCATCTTCAAAGCGGCGGCGGCGGCCAAGGCGGCGATAGGCGTTGAGATCGCCGGCGTCCGAGAGCGTCAGCTCGTAGACGGCCAGCAAATCGTCATCGCCAAGGCGCGCATGGCTCTCAATCACGTCGACGATCACGCGCCATTCATCGCCCGCGCGCTCACAGGCGGCCACGGCGTCGATGGGTTGGGCGACGATGTCGGGCATGATCTCCCGGGCCAGTTTGGTGACAGTGCGGATATCCATGGTCTCAGCTCCGGGTGGTTTGGGAGGTGGCCGACCCAACGGGTTTGGCTTCGGCCGCTTGGAATTCCTGAAGCGGGTCGATGGAGAGCATCTCCCGCAGCTTCTCGGCGCTCGCTTCGATGTCCTGCAGCTTTTTCAGCGTTTGCGCGCGACGGTGCTCGAGCATCCCCAGGTCCCGCATCAGCCGGTCACGCTCATATTCAAGGCGCACCAAATCGGCGGCCGCCGCAGAACGCGTCCGCGGCTTTCGCCGGGCGATCGTGGAGACGCGCTGAGCGCGCATTGAGCGAGGGCGGTTCATTGGATGCGGGCCTCCTGCGGAACGCCAACGGGCGCGGCCGCGGCGGGGGTGGCGAGGGGCGCTGGTTCAGCCCTCTGGGCCCCAGGTCCTGGATGCTGAACGATGTGCGGGCTCGCGGAGCGCGCGGCGGCGGGCGGCGCTTTTTGAGCCGATCGGTTGGCGCTGTCGCCGCCCGCAGGTGCCGGACAAGTCTCCAAGATGCGCCGCTGCAGCGCTTCCAGAGCGCGCTCACGGGACGGCCCGGCGTCCCGCTCATGGGGCGCGCGGCTCTCCAGCACGTCCATGCAAAGCTGCACGAAGCGAGGATCGGCCGCGCTCGGGGCGACGCCCAAGCCATGGGCCACGCGGGCGATCATAATGGCCGCGCGCATGGATGGCGGCTGGCGAAGGTCCGGCTCCTCGCGGAGGGCCCGCACCAAGGCGACGATGCGCCGACACCCCTCCGCCGCCATGCCGCTGCGTCGGGAAACCACGCCGGCCTCCGTCTCCGGGCTCATCCAGCCCAAATCAAAGGTGATCATACGGTCGATCAGCGCGTCTTGGGGCGCGCTTACCCCGGCGTAATCGGCCGGGTTTGACGTCAATAGCGCGCGAAACTCGGGATGCGCCCGGACCACGCGCTCGCGCCGCGCTTGCGTCGGCAGCACGAGCACGCGCTCCTCCAACGCCGCCAGTAAGGGGTTGTTGGCCTCAGGCGGGGATCGTGTGAACTCGTCATAAACGAGGGTGTAGCCCTCCTCCATGGCGATGGTCAGCGCGCGGTCTTCCCACACGGCGCTGGTCACCCCTTTGGTCTTTTTCACATTGTGAATGAAGCTGTCATGCACGAGATCGGTCTTCTGACCCACATGGTCGCCGATCAGATGCGCCGCGGTATGCCAGGCGTCCCCGGTCACCAGCAGCACCGGGCGGCCGCGCTGGGCGGCGATGTGAAGCGCGAGGGTGGTCTTGCCGACGCCTGCGGGCCCGCGGAAATGCACCGGCGCGCCCGCATCCAGATAGGAGCCCGCGCGGCTCAAAACCGAGGCGATTTCCGGTCCGAGATAGAGATCGTCCTCCTGCGCCAGCGTTAGCGTATCCCGCCCCGCCGTCGCATCGAGCGTATACGCCGGGCGGAGACCAAACGCCTCCGTCGACATCTCACCCGTGTTGGCCTGGTCGTCGGCCCCATTTCCCATAGTCAGTCCCTCTCGCGCGGTTCGCCAACCGTGGCGACACGCCGCACAACAGAGACCAGAGGCGTTGCTGCGACGTTAACGGCCGCGGCTTCAGCAAAATAAAATTAAACCCTTCAAATTCGCCGCGTCGGAGCCTTCGAAGTTAAGCCCCGCTTTACTATGTCCACACCACAGTGCGGCGCTGTCCCGCCCGCGCGAACGCATGAGGGGGCGGACGCGACGGTGAGGGTGAGATGGACATGACGACGGGTGCGGACGGCGCAGTGCGAAGAACCGGGGAGGGCGTGGCCTCGAAGCCAGGTCGCCGCGGCGCTCAGCGACCCGCCCGGTCGCGCGCGGGCCCGCCACGTCCCGTAATCTTGCTCGACCAACATCTTTGCATCGACGACGCCGCCGCCATCGCCCAGGGCGTGGCGCAGCTGTCTCTCGGACCCACGGCGCGCGCCCGGATCGCCGCGGCGCGGGATCGTCTGAAGCGCTGCATCGATGAGCGCCGCCTCGTCTACGGGCTCACCACCGGTTTTGGTCCGTTGGCCAACCGGATCACCGACCCGGCCGACATCGAGACGCTGCAGCGCAACCTCATTTATCACCTCGCTTCCGGCGTCGGCGCGCCGCTCGATTGGGCGGCCGCCCGGGCCACCGCGTTGGCGCGGCTCGCCTCCATCGCCCAAGGGTGGTCCGGCGCGTCCGACCACGCCGTGGCTCTGTTGGTGGCGCTTGTGAATTCGGACCTCGCGCCGGTGATCCCGTGCAAGGGCACGGTGGGCGCCAGCGGCGATCTCACCCCGCTCTCGCATCTCGCCCTGGCGCTGATGGGCGAGGGCCGCTTCATGGATCGCGCAGGCGCGGAGGTGGACAGCGCCGCGGTGTTCGAGCGCTGGCGCATGGAGCCGCTCACCCTGGCGGAGCGAGACGGGCTCGCGCTGGTGAACGGCGTCTCCGCGATGACGGGCGTCGCCCTCCTAAACGCCGATGTGGCGCAACGCCTGATCGATCGCAGCGAGCAATTGCAAGTTGCCCATGCCGAGCTTCTATCGGGCCGCATGGAGGCCTGGCGGCCTGAATTCGGCGACGCGCGGCCCCATCCCGGGCAACGCGCCGCGATCCGGTCGCTTGGCGACTGGGCCGATGGCGGCGCGCGACTGCGGCGCAGCCCGGCGGCGGAGCGGATCCTGCCCGAAGACATGACGCCCACCACCGAACCCGCCCCGCTGCAAGATCCCTATAGCACACGCTGCGCGCCGCAGATCCTGGGGGCGGTGCGAGACACCGCGCGTTTTCACCGTGAAGTGGTGGAGCGGGAGCTGAACGCGGCCAGCGACAATCCCATTTTCATCGAAGCGGCGCCCGGCGCGCTGCATGGCGGCAATTTTATGGGCTGCCATGTGGCCTTGGCCTCGGACGCGCTTCTGAATGCGGTGATGGTGCTAGCCGGACACGCCGAGCGTCGGATCGCTCGGCTCTGCGACGAGAAGAAAAATGGCGGCCTGCCCGCCTTTCTTCATCAAGGCGCGCCTGGGCTCAACAGCGGCTTCATGGGCGCGCAAGTGACCTCCACCGCGCTCCTCGCCGAGATGCGCGCCCGCGGCGGCGCGGCGTCGGCGCAAAGCTTGCCCACCAATGCGGACAATCAGGACGTGGTGAGCATGGGCACGATCTCGGCCCGCGGCGTGGCGGCGGCGTTGGAGGACGCGGCCCGGATCCTCGCGATCGAGGCGCTCGCTGTGGCGCAAGGCGTGGATCTTCTCCGCGCGGAGCAGCCGGACCTGAAGCTCTCAAGGGCGG
>JBCCTM010000244.1:0-5095 GCA_039198535.1 Pseudomonadota bacterium | reverse complement strand
GGCCAGATGAACGAGCCGCCGGGCGCCCGGGCGCGGGTGGCGCTGACGGGCTTGACCATGGCGGAGCAGTTCCGCGACCAGTCGGGTACGGATGTTTTGTTCTTCGTGGACAACATCTTCCGCTTCACCCAGGCGGGCTCCGAGGTGTCGGCGCTGCTCGGCCGGATCCCGTCCGCGGTGGGATATCAGCCGACGCTGGCGACCGACATGGGCGCGCTGCAGGAGCGGATCACCTCCACTAAGGCGGGCTCGATCACCTCAGTGCAGGCCATCTACGTGCCCGCGGACGATCTGACCGATCCGGCGCCGGCCACGTCCTTCGCGCACCTCGACGCCACCACGGTGCTGAGCCGGGCGATCTCGGAGCTCGGCATCTACCCGGCCGTGGACCCGCTCGACAGCACCTCCCGGATCCTCGATCCACAGGTGGTGGGCCAGGAGCATCATGACGTCGCCCGCCAGGTCCAAGAGATCCTGCAGCGCTACAAAGCCCTGCAGGACATCATCGCCATCCTGGGCATGGATGAGCTTTCCGAAGAGGATAAGCAGACCGTGGCCCGGGCGCGGAAGATCCAGCGCTTCCTCAGCCAACCCTTTGACGTCGCCCAGGTGTTCACCGGCTCGCCCGGCGTGCAGGTGCCGCTCGACAAGACCATCGACAGCTTCAAGCGCGTCTGCGCCGGAGAATTCGATCACCTTCCGGAGGCCGCCTTCTACATGGTCGGCGACATCGAGGAAGTGCAGGCCAAAGCCGCGAAGATGGCCGCAGAGGCCGCCTGAGGGCGACGGACGGGGAGCGGGCGGATGAACCGATATGGATGCGGCGCGATCGGGCTTGGCGCGGGTTTGGCGGTGGGGTTCCTCACCCAGCCGCCGCTGCGCCCCATCGAGCCGCTGCACCGCTCCTCCGAACGCGCGATGCACATCCTGTTCATGGGCGTCTGCGGCATGGCCATCGGCGTCGCCGTGGGCCTGATGCTTGAGCAACGCGCCGCGCGCGTGGCTGGCTGAACCCGACGGAGAATACGTTCAATGCCGATCCAATTCGACCTTGTCGCGCCGGAGCGGGCCATGGCGACAGAGCAAGCCACCATGGTCGTCGCGCCCGGCGTCGAAGGTGATTTCGGGGTGATGGAGGGCCACGCGCCGATGCTGTCCGTGCTGCGCCCCGGCGTCGTCACTGCGACGCTCACCGGCGGCGACACCAAGCGCTACACCGTGTTCGGCGGCTTGGCGGAGGTGGGGCCCGACCGCTGCACCATCCTGGCGGACGACGTCCACGACGAAGCGGCCGTCACCCCGGAGATGATCGCCACCCGCGTTGCGGCCGCGGAGAAAGCGCTAGAGACCGCCATCGGCGACGACGCCCCCCGCGCGGCGCAGTATCTCAACGACCTGAAATCTCTGGCCCCCGCGGGCTGACCCGCCAGGCCGCTCACCTCAATCCGCTCACCTCAATCCGCTCACCTCAATCCGCTCACCTCAATCCGCTCACCTGGGCGCGAGGTCCGCGAACTCCGCCAGCACAGCGTCATAGACATGGCGCTTGAAGGGGACGATGGAGGCCAGCAGGGTCTCCCCGTCCATCCATCGCCATTCACTGAACTCGGGCTCCGCGGTGGCGATATCGATGGCGGTGTCCGGGGCCGTCAGCCGGTAAGCGAACCATTTCTGCGTCTGACCGCGATAGCGCCCGCCCCACAGCTTGCCCATCAGCTCCGGCGGGAGGTCATACGGGATCCACCGGGTCGCCTCGGCGAGTTCTGACACATGCTCCGGTAGAAGGCCCGTCTCTTCGCCGAGCTCCCGCAGCGCCGCCTCACGTGGGGTCTCGCCGTCATCGACGCCGCCTTGCGGCATCTGCCAGGCGTCGCCCGGCCCATCGAGACGCTTGCCCGCAAAGATCATCCCGTCGGTGTTGAGCACCATCAATCCCACGCAGGGTCGATAGGGCAGATCCGCATGCGGATCTTCGGGAAGGGACGCGTCGCTCATGGGTTCCTCGGATCTGCGCCGGCCGGGCCGCCGGGCTCCGAGGCGTCGCCTAGAGGGGCAGCGCGGTCAAACGGATTCCGCGGCGCTCGAGCCCCTTCGCCCATTCGGCGATGGCCTGGACGCTGCTCGGCACCGCCACCGCGACGCCGATCGCCTCTCCCTTCACCTTCGCCGCTTCTTCGAGCCGGGCAAAGCCTTCGGAGAGATCGTCGGCGCGGCCGGCGCGGTCCAGCGACACGATGCTGGTGGCGGCGGTCAAGCCCTCGGCAAGCGCGCTGCGCCGCAGTTGGCTGAGCGGGCTCTGATGGGTCTCCAGCAAGAACAGATCCCGCCGACGCAGCTCCGCCACCACCGGATCGACGGCGTCCCGGATCGAAGTGAAGCGGCCGCCCAAATAGCTCGCGACGCCATCCGCGCCGGGAACAGCGGCGATGGCTTCCGCCAAGCGCTGCAGATTTTCTTCCGCCGACGCATCGGCCAGCAGGGTCAGCGGCCCGGGGTTCACCCGCGGATAGCTGACCGGCTCCATTGGCATCTCCAACAGCGCCACCCGCCCGCTGGCCTGCGCGGCGTGCAGCCAATCGGCGGGGCGCTCCGCCACCGGCGGCACGGCGAACGCGATGGCGCTCGGCAGCCGCGCAAACGCCGCACGGCTGGCGGCGGCGTTGAGCCCAACGGCGGTGAGCACAACCGTGACCCGTGGCGCGTCTCGCAACGCCACCCGGTTCGGGCGCGGCGACGGGAGGGGCGCGGCGGAGGGCGGCGCCGCATGCGACGCGCCGACGAACAACTCGGTGGGCGCGCCATCGCCGCGCGCCGCTGGCCAAGCGGAGGCCGACGGGCGTTCGACGCTGGCGGTCGCATAAGAGCCGGAAGACACGTCGTCGCCCGATCCCGCGCCGAAGCTCTGGGGCGCGCGTCCGCTTCGTGTGGGGCCCGTATCGAACGCGCCCAACTCCAACGCCGCGACCTGTGACGCGTCGAGCGGTCCCCGCGGCGCGGAGGCGCCCGCCGGCGGGAAAGCGCGGCGGCTCTCAGGGATGCTGGCCGTCTCGATGGCGCTGAACCCATCCTCATCCTCAAGGGTCAGGGCGGCCAACGCCGGGGACCACAAGGGCGCGGCTTCAAGCTCGACCCGGCGCGGCGGCGCGAGCAACGCTTCCGCGGGGCTCAGCGGGCCAACCTGATCGGCGGCCGCCTCCACCCAAGGTGGAGCGGCGTCGCGCTCTGCTTGAGCCGCGCGCACCCCGGTCCAAAGGGTCGGCGCGTCGGGGCCGAGCATGGAGACGCCGCGCTCCGCGGCGATTTGCGGACGTTCGATAAGAGGCACTGCGCGGCCAAGCGCCACTTGCGCCTCAGGCGATAGACGCTCCGCGGCGAAGGGCGCGAACAACGCTAACGCGAATAGTAGAGCAATCGTCGCATCGACGCTGTTGAACGGCGCGCGGCCGGCGCGGAGATCCTCAAGCGCGGCCTGGCCAGCCGTGACCGCCGCAGCGGCGAGCCGGCCCGGCGCCATGACGATCGCTAAAAGCGCCCAAATGACTGACGCGACGACGGCGCGGCATGCGGCGCGGCTGCGGGCCGCGGCGGCGTTGATCCGACGCAGCAAGGTACAGCGCGCGCGGTCGGCGGCGGCGAGGCCGTTCCGCGTCAAACGCCATGCGCCCGCGACACAGCGCCCCAGAAATGACGCGCGCCAGCCGAACAGAACCGCGGCTCCGAAGCGCGAGAACACATGTCCGACCGGCCGAAGCGGCGCCGCGACCAGGCGGGCGACGCCGACGGCGAACGGGACCGTCCACGCTTGGCGAAAATTCTCAAGCTTCTGCGCGAGTTCGATTGTGTGCATGACGGCCCTTGCATCCGAGCGATCGGACGCCTTCTGAGGTAGCCGAGCATGCTTTCTAAAGTCTTGAGATTGGCTGAGGAGAGCCCCTAAAGCGCCGCCCGGACGCCGTTAGCGGGCCTCATCGCCGCCAAGGGACCCGGCGGAGCCGCGTTTCGCCCCGCGCCAGCGTGCGGAAAGCCCGCCGATCGCAGTGCGAGGGGCTCGCCACTTCGGAAGCCCCTCGCTTTCGCTTCATCACTCGCCGGTTAGGGCTGCGGAGAACACGGCGACGTCGAGCATATCGAGCGCGTAGGACAGCTGATAATCAGACTGTCGCAAGGACAAACGCTCTTGGTCGAACTCGGCCCCATCATCCGCGTCATCGGCTTCTAGCCGGCCCCGGAGGGACGCTTCATTGCGGCGCGTTCCGTCGGTTTCCTCAGGCGTCTCCACGGTGAGCTGCTCAAGCACAATGTCCGGATCGATGCCGAGAGCCTGGATCGAGCGACCCGAGGGCGTGTAGTACCGCGCGGTCGTGAGCCGGATGCCGCCGGCGTTGCGGAGACGAATGATCGTTTGCACCGATCCTTTGCCGAAGCTCTTGGTCCCCACCACGATCGCACGACGGTGATCCTGCAAGGCGCCGGCGACGATCTCAGAGGCCGAGGCCGAGCCGTTGTTGATCAACACGACCAAAGGCAGGCCGTCCGCGAGATCGCCTTTGCGGGCGTTGTAGTGCTCGGCCTGGTCGAGATCGCGGCCGCGCGTGGAGACAATCGAGCCCTCCTCGAGGAAGGCGTCAGAGACGCTGATCGCCTCTTTGAGAAGACCGCCCGGGTTATTGCGCAGATCGATGACGAAGCCTTTCAGATCGTCACCGATCTGCTCCTTCAATTCGGCGATCTTCTTCTCGAGGTCAGAAGAGGTTTGTTCATTGAACTTCGTGATCCGGAGGACGCCGATATCCCCGATCGCCCGAGCTTTCACGGGGAAAATCGTGATCACATCCCGGACCACCTCCACTTGCAGCGGCTCCTCCGCCCCCTCGCGGGCGATGGTGAGCATGATGGGCTCTCCCGGTTCGCCGCGCATGCGATCCACCGCGTCGGATAGGGTCAGGCCCAAGACCGCTTCGCCATCGAGATGCGTGATGAAATCGCCCGCCTCGACGCCGGCGCGCTCCGCCGGCGTATCGTCGATGGGCGAGACGACTTTCACAAAGCCGTCCTCCATCGTGACCTCGATGCCGAGCCCGCCGAACTCGCCCTT
>JBCCTM010000243.1:0-5182 GCA_039198535.1 Pseudomonadota bacterium | reverse complement strand
GCGCTGGAAGCGGCGCGCGCCGGCGAAATCGACCTTCAGAACCGGGTTCGGGTCAGCGAGCGCGCCGCGTCGCGGGGCGGCTCGAGCATGCATCTGCGCGCGGGCGACCGACCCCGGCTTGAAGATCTCCTGATGGGCGTGATGGCGTTGTCGGGCAATGACGCGGCGACGGCGGTCGCCGAGGCCGTCGCCGGCAGCGAGCGGGCCTTTGTCGCGCGGATGAACGCCGCGGCGGAGGCGCTTGGACTGCAGACGAGCCGTTTTCGAAACGCCACGGGCTTGCCGGCCGCCGGGCATGTCATGTCGGCGCGGGACGTGGCCCAACTCACCCTTGCGCTCATGGCGCGCTACCCGGGCGCCTCCCGTTTCTCCACCCCGTTACAGATGACATGGAACGGGGTCGACCAGCCAAACCGCAACCCGCTCTTGGCGCTCGATTTCTCCGATATGAACGCCAAGGTCGACGGAGTGAAGACGGGCTACACGCGCGCCGCGGGTTTCGGCGGCGTCTTCACCGCGAGACGAGATCCCGCGAGGCGATCCACGGCGAGCCTTGAGGAGACCGAGACCGGCGCGGCCACGGGACCGACCGCGACGGCGCCGGCGGCGCCGTCGAAGCCGACGCGGGTTCTGGTGGTGCTCGCAGGGCTCGGCAGCGAGGCGGCGCGACAGAAGGACGGCGCGCGCGCGTTGCGCTGGGCGTTGGCGCGCAGTTCGGCCCAGGGCGAGTGAGATTGACGCCCACCCAAGACGCCAACACGGGTCCAAGACAGCGGTCCAAGACAGCTAGGGGTCCAGCGAGAACTCCAGCAGCAATCGGCCGTCCATAGTCTCGAACAAGAGATGATCATGGGCCGCGCCCAGCATGGGTGAGCCGTCGAGGAGCTGCGGCGTCACGCGCAACACCTCCGCCCGCTGCTCGGCGAGGAAGGCGGCGAGGATGTCCGCGAATTCCTGAGCCAACGCCGCAGGCGCGGCGCCGTCGAGATCCCGGCCCAGCCATTTGACGCCCAGCCGCTCCACCTCAGCGCGCCAATCGGCGATGGCGACGATCTCGAATCGCAGCTGGTCCGCCTTGGCTTGAAACGCGTTTAGAAGCGATGTCTCGCGCGGCTCCGAGCCGTCTCCGATCCAGTCGAAGGAATAGAAGAAGCTGTTGGCGCGGGCGCCGGCCAAAGCGGCGTTTACGGTCGCCAAACCAGCGAGATAGCCGTCGATGAAGTCTCCCGTAGGCCGTTCTTCCAAAGCAATGGCGGCTTCGTCGCCGGCTCTCTCTGCGTCGCCCATGGCTCCCCCTCGATCACCGCCCCAATCGGCGCGCCTCGACCCGCCGCCGCCGGCTCTATAACAGAGGTCGCTCGCGACGAAGCTCACATTTCGCCTCGCCGCTTTGCTGGCGAAGAAGTGAGCCGCGGGTCCGCGATTTAGGGGGAGAGGCGCCGCACTTCCCAGCCGCCCGCCCGCCCGTCAGCGCTTTCGCGCCAGCGCCATTGAAAACGGTCGTGCAAGCGAAACGCCCCGTCAGACCAAAACTCCATCTCCGCCGGGACCAGCCGATAGCCGCCCCAATGCGGCGGACGGGGCGGGCCGGAGGGATATTTGGCGGCGACAAGCCCCGCTTGGGCGACCAGCGTCCCGCGGCTTTCCAAGGGCCGGGATTGCTGAGAGGCCCAGGCGCCGACCCGGCTTTGATAGGGCCGCGACGCGAAATAAGCGTCCGCCTGCTCATCCGCGACCTTCTCAATGCGCCCGCGGGCGCGCACCTGACGGCCGAGCGTCTTCCAATGGAGGCAAAGCGCCGCCTGGGGGTTCTCCTGCAGCTCCCGCCCTTTGGCGCTTTCAAAGTTGCTGTAGAAGACGAACCCGCCGCCTTGACCGCGCTGATCCGCCAGTTCGATTTCCTTGAGGAGCACCATCCGCACATTCGGAAGCCCATTGGCGTCGGCGGTGGCGAGCGCGATGGCGTTGGGATCGTTGGGTTCGGTCTTCGCCGCCTCCGCGAGCCAGCCCTGGGCGATCTTAAAGGGATCGCCCCCGCCCTGGGCGTCCCGCGCCGCCGCGGTGACCTCTTCCTCGGCCGACGCAGCCTCGACGGGCGAAGCCCCGGTCGTCTTGTTTTGCTCTGCCATCGCCGCCCCAATCCTTAATCTCTCGGCGTCCGTGGACGCCGTCGGCCGAGGGGTCAAGAAAGGGCGCAATGGGGCGGCGACGAGCACAAAATCGCCACAGCGTTATGGCCCTGAAACAGCGGTGCGTCGCGCGCCTCCATGGTCTGATGCGGCGCTGAGTTGCATAAGAAAGCCGCTCCGGCGGCGCGATGGCGTAGGAGGGCACATCACCATGAGAGCGTACGCATCCGCTTTGTTTTCGCCCCTTTCGAGGGTTAGCCGTTTTGCCGTGATCGGAGCGTTGGCGCTCGGCCTCGCCGCCTGCGCAGGCCCAGATGGGCGCATTAGCAAGCAGACCATCGGGACGGGCGTCGGCGCAGCGGCGGGCGCGGGCCTCGGCAGCTTAATCGGCTCCGGCAGCGGCCGCACCGTCGCGATCATCGCCGGCGGCGTTCTTGGCGCGCTCGTGGGAAGCGAGCTTGGCCGGACCATGGACGAGAATGATCGTCTTCGCGCCGCGGCCGCCACCCAGGAGGCGCTCGAGACCTTCCCGAGCGGGCGCGCGAACACATGGGAGAACCCAGATAGCGGCTTCTCCGGGACGGTGACGCCGGGCCCGCAGACGGCCAGCAGCACCAACACGCGACCCTGCCGCAGCTATAGCCAGACCATTCAGGTGGATGGTCGCCAGGAGATCGCCGAAGGTGTGGCCTGCCGCGACCCTAATACGGGCACCTGGCGCATCGTCAGCGGCTAAGCCGCTGCCGGATCAATTGCGGCGAGGGTCAGGGGAAGGCCTCGCTGAGAACCCAGAAGGGAGCGCCATCACAGCGCTCCTTTTTTTGCGCCAATCCATCGCACCCCGTCTCACGGGGCTCCCTCCGCGCCTTGGCGCTTGACGCGCCGCATGGGAGGGGCCAAGCGAACACGTCGGCTCCTCTGCCGGCGCGCCGCGTTTCCGCGGCCTCCGCGACCGAATTTTGCCCGCCCCGTCGCCCGCCGCGGCGCGGCGTTGGCGCGATGGAGTGACCATAGATGACCGACGGCAACGGGGACGCGCCCGATCTGGGAGGGATCCTTCAGGGGAAGCGCGGCCTCATCATGGGCGTCGCCAATGACAAATCCATCGCTTGGGCCATCGCGAAAGCCGCGCGCGCGGCCGGCGCGGAGTTGGCCTTCACCTTCCAAGGCGAGGCGCTGGAGCGACGGGTGCGCCCGCTCGCAGCCTCCGTGGACAGCGATCTGGTCGTGCCCTGCGACGTCACCGACCCAGACAGCATCGACGCCGCCTTCGCCGCAGTCGACGCGCGCTGGGACGGTCTCGACTTCCTCGTCCACGCGATCGCCTTCTCCGATAAGGACGAGCTGCGCAGCCGGTATGTCGACACGTCAGCCGCCAACTTCGCCCTGAGCCTCAATGTGAGTTGCTACTCCTTCACTGCATTGGCCCAGCGTGCGGAGAAGCGCATGCCCCAAGGCGGGAGCCTGCTGACGCTCAGCTACTATGGGGCGGAGCGCGTGATCCCCCATTACAACGTCATGGGCGTCGCGAAGGCGGCGCTGGAGGCCAGCGTGCGCTATCTCGCCGTGGATCTCGGCCCGAAGAACATTCGGGTCAACGCCCTCTCCGCAGGCCCCATGAAGACCTTGGCGGCCGCGGGGATTGGCGACTTCCGCTACATCCTAAAGTGGAACGAACTGAACTCCCCATTGCGCAGAAATGTGACGCAGGATGATGTGGGGCGGGCCGGGCTCTATTTATTGAGCGACCTGTCCTCGGGTGTCACCGGCGAGACGCACCACGTCGATTGCGGCTATCACGTCGTGGGCATGAAGGCGGAAGACGCTCCTGATATCGCGGTCACGTGAAGAGCATGTCCTCGTCGGAGCGCGCGGGCCGAACCGCGCCTCAGGGCGGCCCCTTTTATCGGAGAGAGAGAGCGGGCTGCGCCAGAGAGTTCTGCGCGTGAATGAGGGGGCGGGGCGATGGAACAAAGCGTCGGCGACGCGCGCGGCCGCGGCTTGCCGCCGATGGACAGGTCGCTCTGGGCCAAACTCGCCGCCTTGATCGCCTTTTGCGCCCCAATCGTCGGGGCCGCGCCCGCGGCCGCGCAGAGCTATGGACAACTCGTCCGCGAAGCCAACTCAAACACCGTCACCATCGTCGCCGGCGCGCCGGGTGAGAGTTCTCTGAAGCTCGCCCATGACCTCGCGGTGGCGCTCGACGGGGCCGAAGGCCTTCGTATCGTACCGTTGGTGGGGCGCGGCCACCGCAACAATATCTATGATCTGCTGTTTCTGCGCGGCGTCGACATGGCCGTTGTGCGCGCCGACGTGCTCGATCATGTCGCCGCCTCGGGAGACTTCGCCGACAATCTGCGCGAGCGCATCCGGTTTGTCGCGCCGCTGTTCGACCAAGAGGTGCATCTGCTCGCGCCGGACAGCATCAGGGCCATTGGCGAATTGGACGGCAAAACGGTCAATGTCGGGCCGCCTGGCCAACTTGCGCTTGCGGCGCGCCGCGTGCTGGAGGCGGCCGGCCTCTCCGTTGAAGAGCGCGCCGTGGACCACGCCTTGGCGCTCGAACAACTGATCGATGGCGAGATCGACGCCATGTTTATGGTCGGGGCCAAGCCGATACCCTTGCTGAGCCAGATCCACAGTGTGAACGGCCTGCATTTTCTCCGGGTGCCGGCCCTGGAGGGAGCCGCCTATGCGACGGCGACATTGACGCAGGACGACTATCCGAACCTCGCTTCGCCCGCTGGCGTCGAAACCGTGTCCGTCCAGAGCCTGCTCGCCGCCTATGATTGGGCCGAAGACACCGCGCGCTTTGAGAAAAACGCGCTCTTCACCCGCGCGCTCTTTGACCGGCTGCCGACCCTCCGTGGACCGGCGCGGCACCCGAAATGGACGGAGACGACCCTGACCGGAGCCATTGAGGGATGGCGACGGTTTGGGCCGGCGCAACTTCGGGTCGATCGCCTGGCCGGCGGCGCCGCGGCGGCGCCCGAGGCCGCGCCCGCGAACGCGCCGGATTTGGAAGCTCAGTTTGAGCGCCAGTTGGAAGATTT
>JBCCTM010000242.1:0-5196 GCA_039198535.1 Pseudomonadota bacterium | reverse complement strand
TGAGAGCGCACTCACGACCGCATCGATAAAGCCCGCCGGTTTGACCGGCGGGCTTTTCCACTTCTGATCTCGAAGAGATGTGAGACGTCGCCGCCCGCAACGGCTCCTGCGCAACGGCTCCGACGCAACGGCTACGACGACGGGAGCGCTGCTCGCACGGCGATCGTTCGTCTAGCCTTGGCGCGCTTTGAAGCGCCGCTGCGTTTTGTTGATCACGTAGACCCGGCCGCGCCGACGGACGATCCTGCAATCGCGATGGCGAGATTTAAGCGACTTCAGAGAGTTCTTGATCTTCATATCCGTCCGCGCGCTTGGGCGCATCCCTTCCTTCGCTGCGGCGCGCGAAAGCCGCGCCGGCTCGATCCAACTTGCTCCGCCTCGCCGCCGATCGAAGGCGACAGCCCAGCTCAAACCACAGCGTGAGGCGGCAATGGTGGGCACGGCTGGGATTGAACCAGCGACCCCTACGATGTCAACGTAGTGCTCTCCCACTGAGCTACGCGCCCATTGCGCCGATGACGGCTAAAGCCATGCATTTGCGGAGACAGGCGTATAGCCGCGGCGCGAGGGCGGTGCAAGCGGGGGCTCGCCGCGGGACGAGCGAGCCGTCTGTCCCGTTCTGGGGGAAGCGGTCAGGCCGCCATCAGCCGACCGATCTCGTCCACGACCCGGCTCAGATGCGCGGGCGCGCCGAGGCGGTCATAGAGGCCATCCTCGTCATCTTCCTGGCACTCCAGCGGAACGATCGCGAAGCCGGTCATGAACACCACATGCATATCGGGATCAATGCGACGGGCTTCATGGGCGAAGGCGAGGCCCTCGGCGTCGTCGGCGTCGACCGACGCGATCAAAACGTCATATGACATCTCGCACAGCAGCGTCAGGGCGATATCGAAGTCTTCGACGCGACACACTGAGTGTCCAGCGCGGCCCAGCTTCTGGCCCACATAGCGGCGCATCATATCGTTCTGTGTCGCTAGCATAATCCGCGGCATCGGCGTTTTCCTGATTGGGCTTCGTATCTCTGTCCTGGTCGACAGAACCAGACCGCGGTAAACAGAACTCTACCGACGCGGCCGCGACGCACCGGTTGAGGCGGAAAAAATCGCGCAAATTGAGCGGAGGGAGAGGGTCGGGCTGGAAAGCCGTCGCTAAGGCAACATCTTAGCGTCAGGGAGACGGCGAGAGGAGCAGTCAAGATGGGCGAATCGCCGCAGGGCGCGGGGCGACGGGGAGGCCGGCCGAATAGCGCGGTCCGTTCTCGTAGCGCCGTCAGCCCCTTCGCCGGCGAAGAGGCCGGAGCCCGCGAACAGCCCTATTCTCTGCGCCGGCCGGACCGGCTCAGCTCCGGCGTGGTCTTCAGCTCGCCTCACTCCGGTCGAGCCTATTTTTCAGATTTCATTGGAGCGTCGCGCCTCGATCTTCGGCGCCTCCGGGCTTCCGAGGACGCCTATGTGGACCGTCTCTTCGCCACCGCGGCTGATTTTGGCGCGCCGGTGCTGTCCGCCGTCGCGCCGCGGGCCTTCGTCGATCTCAATCGCTGCCCAGACGACCTGGATCCGAGCTTACTGGACGGCGCCGCCAAGCGGCCGGCGAACGCCCGGGTCGCGGCTGGGCTGGGCGTGGTCCCGCGGATCGTGGCCGAGGGCGTTTCGATCTATGACGGTAAACTGAGCCTGGAAGAGGCCAAGGCGCGGATACGCCATTGGCATGCGCCCTATCATGCTCGACTGGCGCAATTGCTCAGCGTCGCGCGTCGACGCTTCGGCGAGGCGCTGCTGATCGATTGCCACTCGATGCCCAGCGGCGCGGTCGCCCTAAGCCACCGCCGCGGCTCCCCGGTCGACGTGGTTTTGGGCGATCGCTTCGGCGCTTCGGCGTCAAAGCATCATATCAACGCCATCGAGGCCGCCTTCGCCGACGCCGGTTTCCGGGTGGAGCGGAACGCTCCCTTCGCCGGTGGGTACATCACGGAACGCTTCGGGCGCCCGCAGTCGGGCGTGAGCGCGATCCAGATCGAGATCGACCGGGGCCTCTACCTCGATCAATCTCGCGTCGCGCCGTCGGTGGAATTTGACCGCTTCATCGCCAGTCTCCGCCCGGTGATCCGGCAAATTTGCGCGCTCGTGGTGGAAGTGTCCGCAGGCTATGAGCCCCCGCCACTCGCGGCTGAGTGACGCCAGATTTGCCGTTTAAACGCTGGCCGTCCGTGGCGGGACGATCAGGGAATTGCGAGCGACGCGCGCCGCGCTTGATCGCTCGGGGCTAGAAGCGGCCGACCCAAAAAAAAAGAGCCGCACTGAGGCGGCCCAAGTCTAGGGAGGAAACGCCCGGGAAGGGCGACGGCGCGAACGCCGTGAATTGAACTTAGGTGTGCAGCGCAGCAAAAGCAAACGCTGGCCCCGTTTAATTTCGTCTATCTGCTATGCGGCTTGCGAAACCCGCGACCTTTTTGCACCGCCTGTGCGCCAAATCGTTGCCTTAAGGCATCTACGGTCCGCTCAACTTGGGCTGTTCGCTCCGAATCGGCGTCTCCGGTGTCCAATAGCGCCAGTTGCGCCCCCATTGGATCGACTTTCTTTGTGGATTGCTTTTGTGCGTCGCACACCGCTTGACGGGTCGAGTCGGCGGCTTCGACGAGATCGGCGTAGCCGACGCCGGCCAATCGATAGCGCGGCGCGGCGCGGTCGAGACGGCTCAGTTCGGCGTCGAGAAGGGTCTGCGCGGTCCGGTAAAGCGTCTCCGCGAGCGCGGATGGCGTCTCCAACCTGCGCCGACGGCTGAGGCGCTGATGGGCGCTCGTCTTCAACGTGAGCACCACAGTGCGCCCCTCAAGCCCCGCCGACTTCATCCGCGCCGAGGCGCGTTCGGACAGGCTCCATAGGATAAGGTCCAGCGCCTCGCGCTCGCCGGGCCGGGCCGCCGGGTCCAGATCCCGGTCGAACGTCGTCTCCGCTGAGAGGCTTTTCGCGCGGTCCCGGCGCGAGACGGCGCGCGCATCCTCCCCGCGCGCCAATCGGGCGAGGCGGCCCCCCATCCCACCATAGGCGCGGATCAAATCGGCCTCTTCCGCGCGTCGCAAATCGCCGATCGTGCGGTACCCATCCGCCTGCAGCCGCGCCTCTGTCGCCGCGCCGACCCCCCAGATCAAGCTCACTGGCTTGTCGACGAGGAAGTCCAGGGTCTCCGCCCGCCCGATCACGGAGAAGCCGCGGGGCTTGTCGAGGTCGGAGGCGACTTTGGCGAGGAATTTGTTCCAGCTGAGGCCCACGGAGACGGTCACGCCCACCTCTTCGACCACCCGGCGCGCGAGCTGACCAAGCGCCGCGGCGGGGGGCATGCCGTGCAATCGCTCCGTGCCCGACAGGTCGAGGAACGCTTCGTCGAGGGAGAGGGGCTCGACCAGGGGCGTCAGCGCGTCGAACAGCGCGCGGATCCGTCGGCTCGCTTCGGCGTACTTGGCCATCTCCGGCTGGATGATCACCGCGTTGGGGCAGAGCGCCCGGGCGCGGGCCATCGGCATCGCCGAGCGGACGCCATGGATCCGCGCCAAGTAGCAGGCGGTGGTGACGACGCCGCGGTCTCCACCGCCGCCCACGATGACCGGCTTGTCCCGGAGCTCGGGCCGATCCCGCTTCTCGACCGCCGCGTAGAACGCGTCGCAATCCACATGGGCGATGTGGAGCGAGAACAGCTCCGCATGCGCGACGCGCCTGGGCGACCCGCAGCGAGGGCATCGCTTGGAGCCGAGATCGCGGGCTGAGCGACCCGCAGGGCGGCGCGCCTCTTCGCCTAAGGCGGCGCGCCAGTCGCAATCTTGGCAAATCGCGCCGCCCTTGGGGCCATCCGCGCCGGCGGTCGCGTCGCCCATCACAACCCTCGAAGCGCGCCGGCGATCTCCGCTTGGACGCCTGCGGCCGCGGCGGCCGGGTCCTCGGCTTTGAGAATGGGCCGGCCGACTACAATTTGGTCCGCCCCGGCGCTGATCGCCTCGCCGGGCGTTGCGACGCGCTTTTGATCTTGCCGCGCCGCGCCGGCGGGGCGGACGCCCGGGGTGACGATCAGCTTTCCCCGCGCTTCCGGCAGCGCCCGGATCAGCGCCGTCTCCCGCGGCGACGCGATCACCCCGTCGGCCCCGGCGGCCAAGGCGCGGCGGGCCCGCTCAAGAACGATGTCTTGGAGGGCGCCGGCGCGGATCTGCATGGCGTCGAGATCCGCGCGGTCAAGGCTGGTCAGCACGGTCACCGCGAGAACGCGCGTCCGCGCCGCGCCGCGCCCTTCCGCGGCGGCGGCGACCACCTGCGGATCGCCATGCACGGTGAGGTAATGCGGCTCGCGGGCGGCCAGGCCGCGGACGGCGTTTTCAATGGTTTGGCCAATGTCGAACAGCTTGAGGTCGAGGAAGATCTTCTGGCCGCGCTCCATGAGGTCCATGCCGAGCGCCATGCCCCCGCCCGCCAGCATGCCGAGCCCGATCTTCCACCAAACCGCCTCCGCCCCGACCCGCTGCACCATATCCTGTCCGGCGAGCACATTGGGCACGTCCAGAGCCACAATCAGCCGCTCTCGGTCGGCGAGCGGAGGGAGGGCGGCGGCGTCGAGATCCACAGTCATGGCACGCCCATACCACGCCACCCCAGCCCCCGCCCATCCCCGCGCGTGCGGGGAACACGCCTGTAGCCGTTCTTGGGCGTTCAGGCTGAACGGTTCATCCCCGCGCGTGCGGGGAACACCGTCAGACAGGCGGCGGTTCACCAACAGATACCGGTTCATCCCCGCGCGTGCGGGGAACACCGCAGGCTATGGCGATAGCCGGCGCGGACTGCCGGTTCATCCCCGCGCGTGCGGGGAACACTGCCCGGCCTGGACACCCTGAGCCGCGGGGAGCGGTTCATCCACGCGCGTGCGGGGAACACGAAGCAGTTGTTGGCCGGTTCCGAGATATCGGCGGTTCATCCCCGCGCATGCGGGGAACACAGCGCGACGGGCTTCACCCATCACGACCTGACCGGTTCATCCCCGCGCGTGCGGGGAACACACGCACCCCATTACCTGACCTAGCACCTAGCCCGGTTCATCCCCGCGCGTGCGGGGAACACGCGATAGTGCGGTTCTGTCGTCGCCTCAATGAACGGTTCATCCCCGCGCGTGCGGGGAACACTCGCCAACGATCGCTTATGACGTCGACGATGGCGG
>JBCCTM010000241.1:0-5200 GCA_039198535.1 Pseudomonadota bacterium | reverse complement strand
TCCGCGCTGACCCATGCTGCGCCCCTTCCCCTACTGGCCCTGCCGATCGGGCTTGGGGCAGTTTGCGCCGCAGAACAAGCCTGATCTCGTCCAAGGAAGCGATTGTGAGGGCTGCTCGACCGCTGTCTCGCGCTTGAAATGTGGGAGAAACTTCCACTTTTAATGCTGCGGCGCGGAATTTGCTCAACTACCCGCCGATCGACGGGCCGGGTTTTCCCGCCACAACGCCGCGCCGCCGAATCGGATAAAGGCGCGATAGGTCGATCTTTCGATCCCTTGATGTATAGTCATGGGGAACAACGCGGCGCGCTGGCGCCGAGCAGAAGTAGGGTTTGACGATGAAACTCACTCTTCATGGGCGCATCGCCGCATGCGCCAGCAGCGCGGCGGCCTTGGGCGTCGCCCTCATGGCGGGCGCGACGGCGCACGCTGCGGAACAGTGCTTTGACAAGGGTACGCTCAGCTATGTCGATTGCCCGCAGCCGGCCCCGCCGCCGCCTGCGCCGGCCCCAATCCCAGAGCCGACCGAGCGTAATGGCCTTTACCTCGGCCTGCGTGGCGGCTTTGCTAACTTCACGGACAGCGATTTCACCTTCGCGCCCGGCGCGGCCGTCGAGAGCGAATACAACGTCGGCTACGCTGTGAGCGGCTTGATTGGCTACGAGTTTGTGGAAGTGACGCCCGGCATCGACCTTAGAAGCGAGCTAGAGCTTGGTTATAAGTCGGCCGAAGTGGACGTGCACAACCTAAACGGCGCGGGCCAGCCGGGCAGCACTGGCGACACCTCGGCGTTGTTCGGCTTCTTGAACCTCTACACGGATATCGGCGTCACTGAGGAACTCGAGATCATCCTAGGCGGCGGCGGCGGTTACAGCTCCGTCGAGTTTGAGGATTTCGGGATCGCCGCGGTGCCGAATGTGCTGGACGATGATGACGGCGCTTGGGGCTACCACCTCGACGCGGGCCTCGGCTTCGCGCTGAGCCCGGACATCACGCTTGAGGCGATGTACCGTTATGTGAGCTTCCTGAATGCGGAAGTGACGACCGCGGCGGGCACGGCGAACGACATCGATGTGAACAGCCATCAAGGCCTGGCTGGTCTCCGGTACAAGTTCTAAAACACGCTTCCTGGCGCCGAATTATTTCGGCGCCAGCGGAGGACGCGGCGTCGGCTTCGACGCCGCGTTTTTTTGTGGAGAAACGCCGGGCGAGACCCGACTGCGAGCCAAAATCTGGCGCCGAACTTGAAAGACAGAGACTTCTCTCTCAGTCAGAGACGCGGCGGCGCGGAGAACACCGCCCCCGCGTCTCCCTCCTCATTGAAATCAAGCGGCAACCGGCGCCCAATCGTCGGCGGCGCCGATCAAAACAGCGTGCGAGCCTCTTGCAGCAGTCGGCTCCGCTCAGAGGCCAGCTCCGCCGGCTCGTAGCCTATCAGCAGCACGAGACGGTCCCCATCGGGACCGCTCAACGCGATATGCTCAGCGAGGCGGCCGCGTCGAAACCCCTCCGCCCGCCATTTTCCCTCAAACCGGCGCACGGGGCGCATGCCGTCCCGCGGGCCTTCGAGCAAGGTCAAACGCGCCTCCCCATCGGCGCTGAGATCCAGGCCCGCCACCGGTCCCGCCAGACCGATCAGCCAGAGCCGCCGCGCGCCCGCCGCCAAATCCTCTCGCCGCGACGGTTCGAGACCGGACACCGCCACGCCTAAACTCGCCGTCGCGTCGATGGACGCCTGTTCGGCGCGGGGTTGAAACCGCTCCTCAGCGATCAGGGCCGCTTCGGGTCCGCGCGGCCGTAAATCCCGATCCAGCGGGATCGCGGCGGCGTTCACGGCGCGCGCATAGGAAAACGCCTCCGCCGGAGCGAACAGAACATTCTCCGCCGCCAGCAATCGGCAGCCGCATGACGCCTCAGCCACGTCGCGGCGCGCGAGACAACTCGTCAACGCCTGTTCCGCGGCGACGGTGGGCGCGCTGGCGTCGAGCGAGACCCCAAAGAGAGGGCAGCTTTCCGCCGGCTCGCCCCGGGCGACAGCGCGTCCTGGGCCGGACCGTAAATACGCCCGCCCGATCTCAGATTCGAAGAAGAACGGGATCTGCGGGCCTTCGAACTGCTCAGACCCGTTGACGCCTTTCCACGAGGCCAGCCGCTCCGGGCGAGCGACCTGCACGATGTCCGCAATGTCGCGCTCGGACCGCGCCACCAGGGTCGGCGGCTGCGGCGGTTGAACCAAGCGCGCGGCGTCGATAACCGTCGGCTCGAACGGCGCGGTGGCCGCGCCGATATAGGCGCAACCGGCCACCGTGAGCGCCGCGCCGACCAAGCCGGCGGCGGCGCGCCCCACTGGCGGGGCTGGGCGGGTTAATCGGCGCTGAAACCAGCGCGGTTTCAGCCTCTTCGCCAAATCCTGCGATCGGCGATCTCGGGAGAAATCAGGAGCTGTATTCGCCATGCCGCCACGCATACCGGCCGTGTTTGTGTTTGTCGTCTTGTATTTCGCCGTGATCGCCGGGGGCGGCGTCGACGCGCCGCTTTGGACGGTCGATCCCGCATTCTGGCCGGGCGAAGCGGCTCTGGAGAGCTGGCATCCAGCGATTCTCACGGTGGTCGTGTCCCCGACCTTCGCCCAAGCGGCCGGGTTCTTGGCGGCCACCGTGGCGTTGCCTGACGCGGCGTGGCGGCCCGCGCGGAACGGTGTCGACATCGCGGTGAGTTGGATCTGCGCGGCCTTCGCCACCGGAGCGCTGTTCTACAACAGCGATCTGTTCTCACCGGGCTATGGCACGCTTGTGATGCTCTCCATCGGCGACGCCATCGCGACGCTCGGCGTGCGGCGCCAGCGTAAGAAAGCCTTCCGTGCGGCGCGGGACGGCCTCAGCGGCGCGTCCTGAGCGCGGGTGTTAACCCTAACGGACCCGCGCGGTCTCCAACCGGTTAGGCGTTGGCGAAGAAAAACAGCGCCGTGCTGCTGGCCATCAGCCAGATGGTCAGCGGTATCCACGCCGAGGCGTGTAGGCTCCGCGGTTCGATCCGCGCACGCGCCGCGCGGCGAGCGTCTCTCTCCCGGCGCGCCTGATCGATCTCAAACTGCGCCAGATCTGGGCTGAATCCCCCACCGTCCATCGAATTCTCTCCGACTTCGCGATCTCTCACTCCCCACAACACGACCGTTAGCCATAATCTCCCCAAGGCGAAACCCCTTGCGGGACCGCCGACGGCGCGCCGCATCGTCTCTTGTCCGCGATACCCGTCCGCCATCGGTGGACGAGGCGCGACGGACAGGGTAGAGGCTCGCGTCTGTCCGGGCGTGGCGCAGTCTGGTAGCGCGTCGGTTTTGGGTACCGAAGGTCGTTGGTTCGAATCCAGCCGCCCGGACCAGTTTTTTCAGACGCTTAGAAACCGCGAAAGGTTTCCTGGAGAGATCTGCACCGCGCGGTGTGCTCTGAGTGCGCCTCAGGCGCGCGGAGAATGAAGGCTCGAGCGCGCCGCCGGTCGCGCCCGCGCTTTTCATAACGCCGTTCAGGGTTTATCGCGATTGAGAACGCCGGGCGGTCATTGGGGGATCTGCGGCTTGGCGGGCCCATCATCGCGCCGCCCGCGCGCGGGGATCTGGGCGAAAAAGGGGGACGGGGCGGATGGCCAGAGCACCGAACAACGCTGACGCGCCGCCGAGGCCGAGCTTGCGCGAGCGCGTCTCGAGCGGCCTCGAATACGTCTTTGGCCGCAACGCCTTGATCGGCTTCGCCGCGCTGCTGCTCTTGTTGTTGTCCGGCTACGCCACATGGGCCGGCATGAGCGATTTTATCCTCGGCGTTCAAGGCGGCGCGATCGCCAGCCAACCGGGCGGGTTCGTCGGCCTCTCGGTGCAAACGGAATGGCTGATCATCCTGCTGGTGGTGACGCTAACCTTTCTGATGTGGCTCGCGCTGCGGGAGACGTTTGGCGTGAAGCGCACATGGGGCGCGCGCGCCATCACCCTCCCGCTTTATCTGTTCTTGGCGCTTTGGTCCGTCGGCTTCGGCTACGGCTTTTGGTGGTCGCTGATCGCCGGGCCTGAGGCGACCAAGACGGGACTTGCGGGCCAGGCCGAGGATGTGCGGGACGCCGCGGTGTTGGTGAAAGCGCGGCTTGAGGCGGTGCGCGCGCGGCTCGACAGCGTGGGCGCCCATTCCACGCGGCAGATGAGCCGTGAGGCCTCCTCAGGCGGCAGCTGCGGGGTGCGCTCGGGCGCGGGCCGCGGCCCGCTGTTCCGCGCGCGCGAGGGCGTGAGAGACAGTGTCTCGGCGCTGCAGGCCAATATCGATGCGCAATGGCTCGCGGCGGTGGACCGCGACCTGGTCGCATTGAACGAGGAATTGGCGCGCGCGGGCACGGCCAGCGCCGGAGAGACCTTGATCGAGCGCCAGCAAGCGTTTGAGACCGCGGCGGCGCAGATCCGCGGCAACGCCAGCGCCTTGAGCGCGCGGTCCAACGCGCTGGGCGCCGCCTACGCCTCCGAGATGCGGCAATTGGCGGCGGAAGTGTCGATCCAGCCGGGCGAGACGGGCTTCTCCTGCCATGATCCCTCTCTGGCCGCGCTGCTGACCGAGGCGGCCGCCGAGGCGGAGCGACCGCTCGATGTCTCCCTCCGCGCCGCCGCCTTCAGCGAGGGGGCCGCAGGCGTCGCCAATGCGGTGCTCGGGCTCTGGACCAATATCGGCGGCCATCTGAGCGCGCTGCCCAGCTATCTGACGGGCGGGGGCGCGCCCAGCGCCGTCGAGGGTCAAGGGGTGACCGGCCGCGATCTGATCGCGCTGCTCGCCGCCTTGGGCGTCGATCTGGGCTTATTCGCGCTCACGGCGCTCAACCCGCCGCCGCCCCCGCGCCTCTCCCGCGCGAAACAAGAGGTGCTGAACCGGGCGCTCCGCATCACGCTGGAACGCGCAGAGCGCGAGGGCGATGTGGAGTGGTTGAAGAAGCATATCTTCCACCATGATGAGGACGCCTATCTGGTCGTCCCGAATTACTACAGCTGCCTCAACAAAGACGTCGTGGAGCGCGGCGACGATGACGAGTTGGCGCTATGGGCGGAGATGTCGCTGGAGGACGTGCAGGCGGATCGAACGGCTGCCCAGCAGAAGATCATCAACGCGCTCGATGGCGATGTCCACCAACACGCCGGCGAATAAGTTGAGCGCCTGCCCGCGTTGCAGCTCAT
>JBCCTM010000240.1:0-5268 GCA_039198535.1 Pseudomonadota bacterium | reverse complement strand
CGCGGCGCGGCCCGGCGCCGGCGCCGACGGAGGCCTTAGCGCTCGGGCCCAACGGGATCTACGCGCCGGCCCTGGCCGCGGCGGCGGCGCAGAGCGGGTTGAGCGCCGGGGCCATTGCGGCGCTCATCGATGCGGAGGCGGCCAAGACCAGCGATGGGCGCTGGGATCCGAAATCCGACAACCCCGCCTCCACCGCCCGAGGGCTCGCCCAATTTCTGGAGGGCACGTGGCTTGACCAAGCGGCCCATCCGGCGCGGTCGCTGCACCGCCGGGCGCGGGAGGCCGGGCTGATCGCCGAGGATGGAAGCGTGCTGGACCGCGCGGCCCTGCTGGCGCTGCGGGATACGCCCGACCTGGCGATCCTGGCCGCGGCGGAGATGGCGGCCGATAATCTGCTCGCCTTGGCGCGCCTCGGCTACGCGCCCGTGGATGACCAAGCCGCCGCCCGCTTGGCCTATCTCGCCCATCATGAGGGGCTCGCCGGGGCGCACGCCCACCTTACCGGCGCCACCACGGCGGCGCGGGCGGCGCGACGGCTCACCGCCAACCTCGCCGACGAGGGGCGGGTGGCGCAGCTGGTCGCGGCCCATGGCGGCGCGCATCACGAGGCCTACGCCGCTTGGCTGGAGGGCTACATCGAAGCGCGCATCGAGCCGGACCGCTTCCGCAGCGTGGTCAACTGAGCCAGGGCGGCGTGAAAGCGGACCTAGTCGAGCGGCGGAAAGCGCCGCGCCCACAGCCCTTCTGCGGCGAGCGCCCGCTCCGCCTTTTCGGCCAGCGCCAATAGATCGAGATCGCCGCCCCGCGCGCCTGTCAGCATCAGCCCCACCGGCGCGCCAGCGGCGGTCAGTCCGCAAGGAACTGAGATCGACGGTTGCCCGCTCACATTGAACGGAGTGCAATTGACGGTGGCGTAATCCGCCCACGGGTGCTCGCGCCGCGCCTCGCCCGGCAAAACGCCCAGGGCGCCGCCAGCGCGCCCCGCGCCCGACTGCGCCGCGGCGCCGCGGAGGATGGGGGCGGGCGCGCCGCAAGTGGGCGAGAGGAAGGCGTCCACGCCGCGCGCCGTCTGCAGGATGTGCATGCCACGCGCGAAACGCCGCGCCTCGTCTTGCGCCGCCGCCAAGGCCCCCGCGGAAAGCCGCATGCCGTATTCGAGTTTCCGGCGCACATCCTCGCCGATCAGATGCGGCGTGCGCCGAAGCGCTGTTCCGTGGACTGCGGAGGGATCTCCGGCGAACAGCGCGCCCGCGGCCCGGCGCGCTTGCGGCAGACCCATTGGCTCGACATCCACCACCTCGGCCCCAAGCCGCGTGGCCACCGCTTCGATGGCCGCCGCAACCAAGCCGAGGGTCTCCTTATCTCCGTCATCAAAGCCGTCGCCCCGCAGCCGACCGAACCGAAGCGAGCCCCCAGCCGCACGGGGCTTCCCGGCTCTCAACGGCGTTTGATCGGAAAAGGGATCGTCGGGGTCGAACCCCGCCAGCACGTCGAAGGCGAGCGCCGCGTCGGCGACGCTCCGGGTGAGGCAACCCACATGGTCGAGCTGTCGCACCAGCGGGGTGACGCCGGCGGCGCTGATGCGGCCATGGCTCGGTTTGAAGCCGACGACGCCGCAGCAATGGGCGGGATGGCGCACGGAGCAGCCGGTGTCCGTCCCGAGCGCTAAGGGGGCGAACCCGGCGGCCACCGCCGCGCCGGACCCGCCGGACGACCCCCCAGGAGACCAGTTGACGTTCCACGGGTTACGAACGGCGCCGAAATGAGGGTTCTCTGAGGTGACGCCATAGGCGAGCTCATGGAGCCCGGTCTTCCCGAGCAATACGGCTCCGGCCGCCCGCAACCGCGCCACGGCGCCTGCGTCTTTGGTTTTGTCCGTCGACGGCGAGATCCGAGCGCCCGCGGTGGTGGGCCAACCGGCGACATCGATCAGATCCTTCACCGCATAAGGCGCGCCGTCTATCGCGCTTAACGGCCGGCCTGCGGCGCGCCGCGCATCAGACGCGCGGGCCGCCTCTAAGGCCGCGTCGGCGCGGATTTCAATGAACGCGTTCAGCTGAGGCTCATGGCGATCGATACGCCGGAGCGCGGCGGAGACCAATTCCTCAGACGTCACCCGCCCCTCTTGCAACGCGGCGCACATGTCCGTGAGGGCGCCCTGGGCCGCGAGCGCGTCGGCCAAGTCGGCGTGGGCCAGGTCTGCGTGGGCCAGGTCTTGTGAGGCGGCGGCCCGCGACGACGACGCGTCCGACGCCCTGACCGACGCCTCAACCGCGAGCGCCTCGGCGCGCGCTCCGCCGGGATCGCCGGCCCGCCCCTGAGAGCCGTTGGACGTGGAGCGATCGGACGTGGAGCGATCGGACGTGGGGCGATCGGACGTGGGGCGATCGGACGTGGAGCGATTTGACTTGGGGCCTGGATCATTCACTCTGCGCGCCGCCTTTTCCGTCGGTCTCTTCGTGTCTCATAGCCCATGAAGCGAGGCTCCCCTTCGGGTGCGGCGCTCCGGTCCGCCTTGGACCCTCACCGCTTATGTTCGACGCAATCGGCTCAGATTGCGGCGTCTCGGGGCTGACAGAGCGGCGCTCCGCGGCGGAGATGACAGTCAGCGATACCATCGCCGCCAGCGCCGCGCCATGCGACCAGGCGATCCCGGCGATCGCGAAGTGGTCGATCCACAGGGCGGGTCCTCGCCGCGGCCGAGCGCTTGATAAAGGTCAAGGCGCGCCGCTGATGGCGCGCGTTCAGTCAAGCCCAACGCGCCATGCGCCCCGCGCGGGAGCGCGTTGGCCGCTGTTGTCGCCGTCGCCGCGCCGGAGCCCTCGCCATGGACGCCACTCGTCAGCCTGATGCGCAACCGCCATCGACCACGGCCCGCGCCCGATCGAGCGGCGCGCCGCCGAGCGCGGCGCTGGTCATCGACTGGCTCACCCGCTGGGCCGACGGCGCGCCCCATCTCACCCATGCGAGCCAGGTGTTCCTCCGCGGCGATCGAGCGCTAAAGATTAAGCGCGCCGTGGATCTTGGCTTCCTCGATTTCTCCAGCCTCCCAAAGCGCGAACGCGCGTGCCGGCGCGAATTGAAGGTGAATTTGCGCTTCGCGCCGGAGCTGTATCTGGGCGTCCGCCCGATCCTAGCGAGCGACGTTGACGCCGGGGCCGCGTCCGGGCCCCGCTTCAGCTTCGGGCCCCTACTCTGCGCGCCCGAGACGCCTTACACCGCGCCGCCCGACGCTGAGATTTGCGAGTGGGCGGTCGAGATGCGCCGCTTCGAAAAAGGCGCGGAGTTCGACGCCATGGCCGATCGCGGCGGACTAACCGCGCCGTTGATTGCGGCGCTGGCGGACCGGGTCGCGGCGGCGCATCTGGACCATTTGACCGAAAATCCGCCGCCCGAGCCGGGAGCGTCTTACGCGCAGGTGGTCGCGCAGGTGGAGACGGCGCTTGCGGAGACCGACCTCGCGGGTGAGGCGAGCGGGTGGGCCAGCCGCGTGAGGGCGGCGCTGGAGGCGTCGGCGGAGCCGTCCGAGGCCGCCGCGCGGCGCCGGGCGCGCCTGGCGCGACGGCTCCATGGCGACCTGCATCTCGGCAATATCTGCCTCACCGACGGCGCGCCGACGCCGTTCGACGCGCTCGACTTCGACGACCGTCTCGCCACCATAGAGCCGCTCTACGACGTGGCCTTCACGGTGATGGATCTGCTCTGGCGCGGCGCGGACGCCCACGCCCAAGCCTTCCTCAGCCGCTATCTGTCGGTCACGCGGGACTACGCGGGCTTGCGCGCCTGGCCGGCGCTCCTCTCGTTGCGCGCATCGATCCGGGCCATGGCGGCGACGCTGCGAGGCGACGGCGCGACGGGCGCCGCGCAATTGCATTTCGCGGACGCCCTCCTCTCCCCCCGACCCGCGCCGCGCCTGCTCGCCGTCGCCGGGCTCTCGGGCGTCGGCAAATCCACCGTCGCACGCCACCTGGCTCCGCGCCTCGCGCCCCAAGCCGGGGCGATTTCGCTCTCAACCGATGTGATCCGCAAGCGGCTGGCTGGGGTCGCGCCGGAGACGACCCTGCCGCCCAGCGCCTACAAATTGGGGACGAGCCGACCCGTGTATCGGCGGATGTTGCGCGACGCGCGGCGGGCTCTTCACGCCGGCGCGACGGTGGTGGTGGATGGCGTGTTCGCCCGCCGCGCGGAGCGCGCCGCGGCGCGGGCGATCGCCGAAGAGCTGGGCGTCGCCTTCACCGGCGTCTGGCTGCAAACCCCGGATGCGTTGCGGCTGGATCGCGTCACGGCGCGCAGCGCCGCTTCGGAGCGGGACCCGTCTGACGCGGACCGGACGGTCGCGGCGCGCCAGCAAGCCGAATTGGGGGCTGATGAGCCGGGTTGGATCGCCGCGGACGCCAGCGCCGATGTGGAGGCGGTGTGCGCCGCGCTTCATCCGCGGTTGTTCCGAGCCTTCCGCGGCGGCGCGGCCTAGCGTCGCTCGCGCGGTCGATCCCGGTCCCGATCGCGCCGGGAGAAGATCCGCCGCAGCGGTCCCGGCATCACCGGCGAGAGCGGATTGATGCGCGTGCGCGGCTCCGAGGCGTCGCCTTCCACCGAGAAGGTGAAACCGACCACGCCGCGCCCTTCGCCGCCGGTCAGCAATTGGCCCAGCACAGGCACTTGGCTCGGCAAGCCGTTCAACACGAAGGCCGGCGAGACCGAGCCCCGCATGTCGATCTGGCCGCGCTCAAGGTCATAGGCGCCGGCCAAGGTGAGGCCGAGAGAGGGCCCCGTGGCCGTGAGCGTCTCGAGCTCAAGCCGTCCGTTCTCCACGCGAAACGGCGCGTCGACGCGGGTGAAGGTGATGCCGCCATTGGAGGCCATGTCCACGAGCCCCACCACGCTGGCGGCGGAGAGCACGCCCGCGGCCCGGGGCGCGCTTTGCACCACGAGCCCCCGGGCGGACAACGCGCCATCCCAAACCGCGCCGCGCTCCGGAGCCGCGCCAGGGCTTTCGACAAACTCCAAGATGGCGCGTCCGCGCTGGGCGCGCGACACCGCGCCGAGGGCCACCAGAACCGCGCCGAAATCATCGGTCTCCACGCGGTAGCGCGCGCCGCCGGGCTCGGGGCGAACCGAGGCCGTGACAAACCCCTCGCCCGCGGAGGCGTTGAAATCGGCGTAGAGCCCGCCCGGGCCCGACCGCGCCATGGCGAGGGTCGCATCGCGCAAACCGGGCGCATCGCTGAAGGTGACGCGATCAAAGGCGAGGTTGAGCGAGACGCGGCG
>JBCCTM010000239.1:0-5288 GCA_039198535.1 Pseudomonadota bacterium | reverse complement strand
CTCATGCCGGGGGGGCGGCCCCGATCTTGGCCGCCGAGACGCCCGCCGCCGCGTCGCCCTCGCCAAACAGAGCCGCGAGGTGCCGGTTCAAAAAGCGACCCTTGGGATCAAGCTTACGGCGGAGTGCGCGGAAGCGGTCGAAATCTGGGTACAGCGCCTCCAGATCGCCCGCGCTCAAGCTATGAAGCTTGCCCCAATGCGGGCGACCGCCGGCTTCTCGAAACGCAGGCTCGGCCAGTGTATAGAGCCAATCCCGCGGATCGGGCGCATGGGTGTGGACGGCGATGGAGATGCGCTCGCCGCCCTGGAACGGGCTGAGCCAGGCGGCGTCGCCGGCGGTGCGGCGCACTTCAATCGGAAAGAACACCTCGCGGCGCTCCCGTTCAATGCGGCCAACCAAGGCGCGCAACAGGTCCAGCGCGTCAGACGCCGACGCGCCCGTATGCGCGGGCAGATGATACTCCATCTCATTGAATAGCGTACGCCGGTCGCTGGAGAGCAGCCGCCAGCTCTCGCCGACGACATCCTCCGGTGGAAAGCCTCGGATCGCCGAGGCCAGCGCCACGCGTCGCAGCGTGGGCAGCCACTTGAGGACGTCGCGCACGCGGCGCAGGCTGCGAAGCCCCTCCTCGTCGGCGCTCGGCGGGCGCTCGGTCTCGTCCGCGTCGGTGAGATCATGGGCCACATTAATCGCGTAGCCGGAATGCGGGATGACGAAGAACTCATAGTTGCGGTGGCGGGCCCAGCGCTCCTCCGCGCCCGCCAGCGTCTCTTCAAGGGGCGCTGTCCAGGTGCGCCGACGCAACTTAAAGCGGGGCCGGAGCGCGATCTTCGCCTCTACAAGGACGCCCAGGGCCCCGAGAGAGACTTGGGCCGCGCGCAACAGGTCGGGGTCCTGTTCGGCGGACACCTCCAGGATCTCGCCCTGCGCCGTCATGAGACGCGCCGCCTGGATCTCCGCGGCCAGGCAAGGCAGCGTGCGCCCCGCGCCATGCGTCGCGGTAGCTGTCGCGCCGGCCAGGGTTTGCACATTAATGTCGCCGAGATTTTTGAAGGCGAGGCCGGCGTCGTCCAGCGCCGGGGAGATCATGTGCAACCGTGCCCCGGCGTTGATCCAGGCGGAGTTGGCGGACGGGTCTACATCACGGACCACGGCGGCGCCGCCCGGCGAGAACTGATCCAACGTGATCAAGGTCCCGGGCGTTGTGACAACCGGCGTGAAAGAGTGCCCCGCGCCGACGACGCGGACCGGCGCAGGCCCCTCCGTCACCGCGGCGCGGAGGCTGCCCAGATCGGTCGGCGCGCTCCTTGCGCTCGGCTCCGCCCGTTCGCAGCCGGACCAGTTCGCCCAATCCGAAGCTGTGAAATCACGCCCAGCGCCATCCGCCACTGCAAGCTCTCCCCTGTAAACCGTCGCACTGTGCGATCACCCAGTTGGGGCCGGCGCAGCAAGGCGAGGCCGACCCAGTTGTGAGAGAGCGCGAAAATCGAGCGCCGCGCCACGCGTCACGCCGGCGCGGCGCGGCGTGCGTCAGCGCGTCGTTTCTCCAGCGGGTGATCCTCTACCACTGGCGTTTTCATTGTCTAAAGGAGCAGCCCAGGACCGTCGCCATATCGCCAGGGCGCCATCCAGATCCCACGTCCAGCTCCATCACCGCTAAATTCTTTGGGCGATCCCGTTCACCCGGCGCCATCCCGCGCCTCCGCCTCCGCCGCCGCCTGCGCCGGTTTCATTGAGAAACATAATCCTTTCCGCCGTTGAACCACCTGCTAAATCACCTAGCGTCGCGCCGAGGCCGCCAAAGAGCGGCGAGCGACGCGCGGCCGCAGGCGAGGGTCGCGGCTTTTGGGAGGACCGGCGTTTTGGATTTCGATTTTTCCGACGATCAAAAAGAGATGCGCGCGCAAGCGCGGCGGTTTCTTGAGGAGAATTGCCCGCCCGCGAAGGCCCGGGCCGTCATGGAGAGCGACGCCACCCATGACGCGACGCTCTGGAAAAAGATCGCCGATCTCGGTTGGCTCGGCACCGCCGTGCCGGAAGCCCATGGCGGGGTCGGCCTCGGCCATGAGGAGCTTTGCGTCTTGGCGGAGGAGATCGGCCGGGCCATCGCGCCCGTTCCGTTCAACTCCTCCGTCTATCTCGCCACCGAGGCGCTGCTGATCGCCGGCTCCGAGGCGCAGAAAGCGGAATGGCTGCCGAAGCTCGCCTCCGGCGCGCTGATCGGAACCTTCGCGCTCGCCGAGAAAGCGGCGGACGCCGGGCCGGAGGGCGTGCAGGCGAGCCTCACGGGCGGCGCGCTGTCAGGTCGGAAAGTGGCGGTCGCGGACGGCGTTGCGGCGGACATCGCCATCGTGGTCGCTCGAACCGGGCCCGGCGCCGAAGATGTCGGCCTGGCGCTGGTCGATCTTCGCGCCCAAGGCGTCGAGCGCGCGCCCGCGGACAGCATCGACCCCTCGCGCAGCTTCGCCACGCTCACGTTTGACGGGGCCGCCGCCGAGGCGCTCGGCGACGGGGCCGGGTGGTCCGTTGTGGAGCATCTGCTTGACCGCGCCGCCGCGCTGACCGCCTTTGAGCAGGTCGGCCTCTCGGATGTCTGCCTGGACATGGCTAAGGAATACGCGCTCACGCGGTACGCGTTCGGTCGGCCGATCGGCTCCTTTCAGGCGATCAAGCACAAGCTGGCGGATGTCTATGTGGCCAATGAGCTGGCGCGCTCCAACGCCTATTACGGCGCCTGGGCGCTGAGTTCCGGGTCGTCGGAATTGGCGGAAGCCGCGGCGGGGGCTCGGGTCAGCGCCACCGAGGCCGCCTTCCTCGCCTCCAAAGAGAACATCCAGACCCATGGCGGCATGGGCTACACTTGGGAGGGCGACTGCCATCTCTATTACCGCCGCGCCAAAGCGCTGTCTTTGCAGCTGGGGGCCGCGCGGGTTTGGAAAGAAAAGTTGATCCGTCGCCTTGAGCGCAAGAACGCGGCGTAAGCGGGCGACCAGAGAAAACACCGAGGGAGATCAAGCGCATGGATTTTGAAGACAGCCCCGAAGAGGCGCAGTTTCGCCAGGAGGTCTACGCCTGGCTGGCCGAGAACGCGCCGTTGAAGAAAGAGGGGCCGTCCTCCGCACGGGACGATGATCACGGCTCTCCGCAGGCGGTCGCCGCGGCCAAGGCGTGGCAGGCGACAAAGGCCGCGCGGGGCTTCGCGCAGATCCCGTGGCCCAAGGAATGGGGCGGCCCCGGCGGCGCGCCGATCCAGCAGGTGATCTACAACCAGGAAGAAGCCAAATTCGACGTGCCGCGCATGTATTTCGAGATCGGCCTCGGCATGTGCGTCCCCACGGTTCTGACCTATTGCGACCCCGCCTTCGCCAAGCCCGCGGCCGAGCGGGCGCTCAAGGGCGATGAGATCTGGTGCCAATTGTTCTCAGAGCCCGCGGCCGGATCCGACAGCGCCGGCGTGCAGACCAAGGCGGTGCGCGACGGCGAGGATTGGGTGATCAACGGCCAGAAGGTTTGGACCTCCGGCGCGCATTTCTGCGACTACGGCATCATCCTCACTCGGACCGACCCGGACGCGCCCAAGCATAAGGGCCTGACCATGTTCTGGATCGACATGAAAGATCCGGCCGTGGAGTGCCGACCCATCAAACAGATGTCGGGCGCGTCGCATTTCAACGAGGTCTATCTCAACGACCTGCGCGTGAAGGACAGCCAGCGCATCGGCGAGCTGAATGGCGGCTGGGGCGTGGCGGTGACCACGCTGATGTTCGAGCGCCTGGCGGTGGGCGGCGGCGATGGCGGCTCGGGGCCCGGCACGGAGGCCATGATGGCGCTGGCGCGGGAGACCCAGCTTGAAGAGGGGCCAGCCCTGCAAGACCGCGCGGTGCGTGAGCGCATCGCCGAGTGGCATGTGCGGGCGCAGGGTTTGAAATTCACCACCTTCCGCACCATCACGGCGCTCTCTAAGGGGCAGACGCCGGGGCCCGAGGCCTCCATCGGCAAGCTGGTCTCCGCCAATACGGCGCAGGAGCGCTCCGACTTTGCGCTGGATCTGCAGGACATGGCCGGGCTGCTCATGGGTGAGGAGGCGACCCATGACGGCCAGTTCCAAGACGTCTTCCTGGCGATCCCGGGGCTGCGGATCGCCGGCGGAACGGACGAGATCCTGAAGAACGTGATCGCCGAGCGGGTGTTGGGTCTGCCGGGCGACGCCCGGGTGGACAAAAACGTGCCGTTCAAGGACGTGCCCAAGGGCGGCTAAAGCGGGTCGCCTGGCGTTTCGCTTCACATCGACGGGACAGAATTAAGCCCCGGCGCGCCAAGGCGCCGGGGCTTTTTCGCCGGGGTCACTCCGCAGGCTGCTGTTCGAACGCCTCGCGGGCCGCTTTCACCGATCCCATCCGGCGATGGGACCAGAAGACCAGCGGCTTCAACGCCTCCAGCAGTTCCTGACCGAGCGGCGTCAGCGCGTAGGAGACGGCCACCGGCGGGCCCGGCTCGACACTCCGGGAGAGGTAGCCGTCCCGCTGCAGGCCGCGGAGATTTTCGCTGAGCACGCGCTGCGTGACGTCGCCGATGGCCCGCTTCACTTCGCCAAAGCGGAGCGGCCCGTCCTCCAGCGCAAGGATGATCAGCATCCGCCATTTGCCGGTGACGTTGGCGAGCACCGATCGGATCGGACAGTTCTCGGTGTCCCCTGAGTCCGCGCAGACCTGCATGCCCACCCCTCCGTGACCTTACCGTGGAGAATCCAGCGCCCCTGGAAGGCCCGCGCCCCCGCGCTGACGGCGCCCATCCCTGGTATCCTAGAGCAAACCAAGTGATCTTGAAGTGCCTAATTGTCAATAACTGCGAGATCGTCAAGATGACAGCCCAATAACGGACAATTACTCGAAGCGAATTGGGAGGTGGCGATGGTCTCGGAGCGGGAGACGCGGTTTTTGCCGTGGTGGTTATGGGCGATTGTCTTCATCGAGGTGGCGGTGCCCACATTCTACGGGGTCGCCACGATCTTCGATCCGGGGATCTGGGGCGCGACGCAGTTCGACGCCATCGGCCAGCTCTATGTGACGCGGAACTTCACCATGGCGGCGGGCGTCGCCGCGGCGGCGTTGATCCTGAGGAGCCATGTCGCGCTCCTCTGCGCCATTGCGATGCGCTACGCCACGGACTTTGTCGACATCACCGCCGCCTTCTTCCGCGGGCCCCCGCCTGAGATCGTCCAGCTGTTGCTGGTGTTCACGGTCGTGCTGCTGGTGATCCCGGTGGCCGGTCTCCTCTGGCTCTGGCG
>JBCCTM010000238.1:0-5290 GCA_039198535.1 Pseudomonadota bacterium | reverse complement strand
CCGGTCAAAAAGCTCGCCCGGACCCGGTACGCCGTCTCGCCGAGGCGGAGGTCGAGGCTCGCCGGTTGAATTTGGCCCTCAAGGATGGGGGTCTTAGCCTCGGCGACGATCTTCCCGGCCGAGATCAGCGCCTTCAGATCCTGAAACGGCAGCACGCCCGCGGAACGCCGCCGGATATTCCCTGGGGGGACGTCGTCTGTCCGGTCGGGATCGCCGCCTGGGGCTGTGTTGGTCGTCGTCGCCATGATCTCTCCCCGTCCTGCCCGCCCCTGGCGACTGCGTTGGGAACGCGGCGACCGCCCGCCGAGCATGGTCCGTGGTCCATGTTCCATCGATCGGCGCCAGGCGCCAAGGCGCCGCGGCGCGCTTTAGTGTTCTCCGTTAGAGGCGAAGGGAAAAACGCCGGCCCTGCGTGCAGGGCCGGCGTTCCCGGTTGGTCGGGCCGGCGGGATTCGAACCCACGACCTCATGCGCCCCATGCATGCGCGCTACCAGGCTGCGCCACGGCCCGTCACCAAGCGCGAACCTCTAGCCGTCGCGCCGCCCCGTCGCAATACGCAAACCCGCCGCGGGGTCTGTTGAACGTCCTCAAGAGGCGATGCAGGCTTGAGCGCGCTCGCGACGCGAGGAGCGGCGATGTGGTGGTGCGCGACAAGTCAGAGGTCCGGCTCGCCGTACAGAAAGGCCGCCGCGTTGGAACGCGACGGCCTCTCCGCTCAAACGCGGTGTTTTTATCTTCACACCCGGCGAGCCTACGCGCCGCGCTAGGCTCGGGCGGGGGCCTTGCGCTTCACGGCGCCCATCGCTGGCGCCTTGGCTTTCGCTTTTGTCGCCACTTTTGGCGCGCCGACAATTTCCGCTGCGGCTTTGCCGGGCACCTTCACGGAAACGCCCATTGCGGCGGCCGGCGCTTTCGCAGGCTGATCCGCGTCCGTCTCGCCATTGATTTGCGCTTTGAGCACTTGGCTGGCCCTAAAGGTCGGCACGCGACGTGGGGAAATCGGCGCTTCCACCCCCGTCTTTGGGTTGCGACCGACGCGCGCGCCCTTTTCTCGCACGGAGAACGCGCCGAAGGACGATAGTTTCACTGTCTGTCCCGCAACCAACGCGTTGGAAATTTCATCAAGAACCGCCTCCACCAGCGCAGCGCTCTCCTCTCGGGAGATCGGCTCCGCCGGTTCGGCGTCGCGGCTTTCAATATTCAGCCGATAAACCGCCTCGGCCAAGTCTGCTCGGGTAACTGTCCTGTCAACCATGGATCGTTGCGCTCCCAGTTTTCGAGCGCGTCGGACAGACGACGCGCCGCACCTCCCGCCAACCCGTCTGACGCACGGTTACGGCGTTAATTATTCAAGTCAAGCAAAGAAAATTCAGCAGCTTAAGTTCGTTTTCTGCACGAATCGCCCACCGGGTGACGGCAATGCGTCCGGTTGGCGCGTCAAGCGGTCGGCGTAGGAACAAAGCGATTGATCTAGACACGATCACCAGCGGACAAGGGCCGATCCCCACGTCATACCGCCGCCCATCGCCTCCATGAGCAGGAGATCGCCTTCACGGATGCGCCCATCCGACACGGCGTCATGGAGCGCCAGCGGAATCGAAGCCGCCGAGGTGTTGCCGTGCCGATCCAAGCTGACGACCAGCCGGTCCCGCGGAACGCCCAACTTTCGCGCTGTACCTTCGAGAATTCGAATGTTGGCTTGATGGGGCACGATCCAGTCGACCTCCTCGGCGGAGACGCCGCCCAGGGCCATCACTGTCCGCGCCGTCGCCGCTAGATTGGTGACCGCGTGGCGAAACACCTCCCGCCCCTGCATCCGCAATTTTCCGACGAGCCCGTTGGAGCCCGGGCCGCCATCCACATAGAGGAGCTCAAGCTGTCGCCCATCGGTATTGAGATCGATGGCGAGGACGCCCCGTCGCGCAGTGGGCCGCGCCGCGCGCGACACCGTTGGTCTTGTCGCCGCTTCTGGTTGAGGCGCCGCCATCGGCGCCCCGGCGCGCATCACCACGGCCCCCGCGCCGTCGCCAAACAACACGCAGGTCCCGCGGTCTGTCCAATCCAACAGGCGGCTAAAGGTCTCCGCGCCGATGACGAGCACCGTCTCCGCGCGGCCCGCGGCGATCAAGGCGTCTGCGGTGCTCACGGCGAAAATGAAGCCGGAGCACACAGCCTGTTGGTCAAACGCGAAGGCGCGATGGGCGCCCAACTCCGATTGGACCCGGGTCGCCGTGGCGGGGAAGGTGAGGTCGGGCGTCGACGTGGCGACGATCACAGCGTCCACATCGCCCGCGGCGACGCCGCACGCATCGAGCGCTTCCTGCCCAGCCCGGATCGCCAGATCGGACGTGCGTTCATTCTCAGCGGCGATCCGGCGCTCGCGTATGCCGCTTCGCTCAACGATCCAGTCGTCGCTCGTGTCAACCAGGGTCGCTAACTCAGCGTTGGTCAGCACCCGTTCCGGCAAGTACGCCCCGCACCCCGCCATGAACGAGCGCGGCTCCGGGGCGAGCGCCTCGGCGCTGGAGCCCAGTTGGGCTGCGCCGTCGTTCTGGGTGTCGGCTGCGCTCTCGGCGGCTTCCTGCACGGCTTCCTGCGCGCCGTCTGTCCCCGCCTCGTCAAATGTGGGGCGCATGGCGGCGTCAGGACGGCCAAATGGCGGACTTGTCATCGAAGCCGTTCCCTGATCAGCGACGCGACGTCGCGATGCTGGCCAGGCTCGGCGCGGTCATGCGCGCGCGCTTCTACGGGTCTTCCGATCGGCTGCGCTTTCATCGCGCTCTAACCGGTTTGCCTAAGCCACTGTCACGGCGGCGCTCTTCGCGACGCCTTTCGAGGCCAATTGCTTGGCGCCCCCAGCAGTGGCTGTCAACGCGGGCCGCGCTGATTAGGCGGCGTCTTCATCGTAATCATCGGCCTGCGGCGGGAGCACTTCCCGTCCCTTATAGTGGCCGCAGGACCCGCAGACATGGTGCGGCCGCTTGAGCTCTCCGCAATTGTCGCATTCGACAAAGGCGACCGCTCTCAGCGCGTCATGGGCCCGGCGTTTGTTGCGGCGCGCCCGGCTCACTTTCATCTTCGGGACCGCCATGGCCGCCTCCAGTGTCGTTCGGAACTAAAAACAAGGCGGCAGGCCTACCCAGCGGCCCGCGGAAATCAAGTCTTTCCTGACCGATCGGCCTTTTGATCGCTCTCAGAGGTCGGCTCCTCGGCCTCCGCCCCCGCCGCTCCGCCGTCAGCTCCGCCCTCTGCTGGCGCGCCGCTGGCCGTCATACGCGCTTTGAGGGCGTCGAGCGCGGCGAAGGGGCGCGCCGCCTCGTCGGTGAGCGGCGCCGCGCCTTCCGGCCCAACGACAAAGCCGTCGAAAGACGCTCCCGCCCGCCGGGGGTACGGATCAAGAGCGAGGGTCAACGTCTCAAGGGCGACCGCGGCCGGATCGATGGGATCAGGCGTCCGCTCGATCTCATCCCGCAGATCGCTTTCCCGATCATCGCCATCTGTGTTGGGCGACCATCGCCACGCCCCTTCTCCCAGCGGCTCGAGCGCCTCGGCGAAAACATCGAGCCGCCCGCCAGCCATCTCCGCCCCGCCTTCCTCCGCCGAACGCGGCTCAAAGCCCGGGGCGTCCGCTGTCCAAAGCCGCAGGAACGGCGTGCTGAACTCAAAGGCCACGGGCTGCAGGGTCACGACGCAGCGTTGCGCGCCGGCTGCGCGCATCTCGCCTTCTAGCCGCCAGCCGCCAGAGCCAAACGGGCTGAGCCGCGCCGTGTATTCAAACCGCTGCAGCTCTGCGAGACCGAAGTCTTGCGCCACCGCCCGCATTTCCTCAGGGCTCGCCACCTCCAAGAGGTCCAACCCGCTTTGCGCCGCGCGGAGCGCCGCCTGCTCCAACGGGCGAGAGAAAGCGCGCAGCCCCTCGTCGTGCTCCGATGATTTGCGCCCGTCCCCCATCGTTTGTCTCCCGACATAACACAGCCTTGTCGCGCAGCGCAGAGCGCTGCCGAAACATCTGGGCCGCTCGGAGGCCCTCGAAAGCGGCCGCGCCTTGAAATTGGCCCGCCCCCTGCGTAGTCGTCACACACGTCGCGCGGCGTGGACGCCGCACCTGATCGGAGATCCGCCCGTGTCGAATATGTTCGCGATGCGCCGCCCTTTCCAGGCTCTGTTGGTTGTCGCCATGCTGGGCGCGGCCGCTTGTTCGCCCATCCTCCACACGCATGGCTACACGCCGCGCACGGACGAGCTCGAGCGGATCCAGGTGGGCGTCGACAACCGCACCACCGTGCAGAACAAGCTGGGCCGCCCGTCAACCCTCGGCGCGTTCGACGATGAGGAGTGGCTCTACATCTCGATTAAATCGGAGACGGTGGCCTTCTTTGAGCCTGAGGTCGTGGAGCAGCAGGTGGTGATGGTCGTCTTCAATGAGGCGGGCGTCGTCTCCGATGTGGGCCGGTACGGCATGGAGGAAGGGCGCGTGGTCGACCTGGTCCGTCGGACAACGCCGACCAGCGGCCGAGAGCTCACCGTGTTGCAGCAAGTGTTCGGCAATCTCGGCCGATATAACAGCGGCAGCAATATTTTGGAGCAGATCGGCGGCGGCGTGCCGAGCGGTGGTGGGGCCGGCGGCCTGTAGTCGCCGCGGCGTTCGGCGATGGTCCCTTGCGTGTGAGGGTCAAGCCCATTACCCGGGGCGTTCCGGAGAGGTGGCCGAGTGGTCGAAGGCGCACGCCTGGAAAGCGTGTATACCGGCAACGGTATCGCGGGTTCGAATCCCGCTCTCTCCGCCAAACGCGTTTCGCCAGAAACGTGGGAGCTTTTGTCCACGTTGCAGGCGGCAGGCGTTTCGAAGAAACGTCGAGAGCCCTGAAAGTTCGACTCCCGCCTTCTCCGCCAAATGCGTTTCGCCAGAAACGCGGAGGCCAGCGCCCCGTTCGCGGGCGGCAGGCGTTTCGGCGAAACGCCGAGAGACTTTCGAGTTTGAAGTTTCTCCCTCACTCGCCGCCAAACGCGCTTCGCCATAAACGTGGGCGCTTTTGTCCACGTTGCAGGCGGCAGGCGGTTCGAAGAAAAGGCGAGAGCCGAGACAGTTCGACGTTTGCGCTGCGCTCTACGGCTACGAGTTCAGAGTTCCCCGCTCTTTCGAAATCGGATCCGTATCAGTTTTTCGTGATATTTTATATACGCGAGCAGGAGGCAGGTTCAGTACTGTCGACCCAATATTTGAATATGTCAGCTTTAATTCTTCTCGTACAGCTTCGGGCACTGGGCACTTCCAACCGTAAGTAAATT
>JBCCTM010000237.1:0-5316 GCA_039198535.1 Pseudomonadota bacterium | reverse complement strand
GCCGCCTCGCCCCAATCGTAGCGACGGCTCGAGGGCGCGGGGCAAGGGTTTATCGGCGGAGCCGACGCGTCAGCGCCCTTGCGGCGCGCCCTCGGGTCGGCGAGGCGAAGGGGGCGAGGCGGCTTCGGGCGGAGGGGACGTCCCTCCGTTTGGAGAGCTGAGCGTCACCGCGGCGTCGCCTGCGCGCGCGCCGTCCTGAGCCCTCGCGCCGCGCGCTCGACCCATCGCGAACGGCGCGTGGGGGCCTCAATGGCCCCGAGCGACGTTGCTCCTTCGCCGGCGGACCACTATTTCGGCCCAATCATCAGCTCAGGGCGCACCACTTCGTCGAACTTCTCCGCCGTCACAAAGCCGAGCTTCACCGCCTCTTCGCGCAGTGTCGTACCGTTCTTATGGGCGGTCTTGGCGACGGTGGCCGCGTTGTCATAGCCGATCTCCGGGGCGAGCGCCGTCACCAACATCAGGCTCTCATTCAAGAGCTTATCGATCCGCTCCCGGTTGGCTTCGATCCCGTTCACGCAATTATCGGTGAAGGCGCGGGCGGCGTCGCCCAACAGCTGCATGGATTGCAGCAAGTTGTAGATCATCATCGGCTTGAACACATTCAGTTCGAAATGCCCCTGGCTGCCCGCAAAGCCGATGGCGGCGTCATTGCCCATCACATGGGCGCACACCTGGGTCAGCGCCTCCGCCTGCGTCGGGTTGACCTTACCCGGCATGATGGAAGAGCCCGGCTCGTTCTCGGGCAGGCTCAGCTCGCCAAGGCCACAGCGGGGTCCGCTGCCGAGGAAACGGATGTCGTTGGCGATCTTGAACAGCGACGCCGCGCACACTTTCAGCGCGCCCGACATCTCCACCACGGCGTCATGGGCGGCCAGCGCTTCGAATTTGTTCTCCGCCGTCTCGAACGCGAAGCCCGTGATCGTGGCGATCTCCTCCGCCACTTTCACATCGAAGCCGGGCTTGGCGTTCAGCCCCGTGCCCACAGCGGTGCCGCCCTGGGCCAGCGGATAGAGCGCCTCCAGCGCGGCGCGCACCCGGTCCATGGCGTGCTTAGCTTGGGCCGCGTAGCCGCCGAACTCTTGGCCGAGCGTCAACGGCGTGGCGTCTTGGGTATGGGTGCGGCCGATCTTGACGATGCCGGCGAACTCTCGCGCCTTGTCCGCCAACGCGGCCTGCAGATGGTCGAGACCCGGCAGCAGCACCTCCTCCGCCGTGGTCACGGCGGCGATATGCATGGCGGTCGGAAACGTGTCGTTGGAGCTTTGGGACCGGTTCACATGGTCATTGGGATGCACCGGATCTTTCGAGCCGATCTGGCCGCCCAGGATCTCAATGGCTCGATTGGCGATCACCTCATTGGCGTTCATGTTGGATTGCGTGCCAGAGCCGGTCTGCCAGACCACCAGCGGGAAATGCGCGTCGAGCTGTCCCGCCACCACCTCTCCTGCCGCCTGATCGATGGCGTCCGCCACGGAGCCGTCGAGGGCGCCAAGCGCCTTATTCGCCCGGGCCGCGGCTTGCTTGACGACGCCAAGCGCGCGGACCAGAGCGACCGGCTGGCGTTCCCAACCAATGGGGAAGTTTTGGATCGACCGCTGGGTCTGCGCGCCCCAATAGCGATCCGCCGGCACTTCAATCGGTCCGAAGCTGTCGGTTTCCGTCCGCATCTTGTTTGGCGCGTTGTCCGCCATGGCGCTTGGCTCCTTCCCTCTCATCGCGACCACCCCTTGCGGGTCTCACAGGCGAACGCCCTCATGGCGCGGAAAAATCAAAACTCAGCCCCCAAACTCAGTTTAAGGACATTGCACGACACAACTAACCGATCGGTCCGTGGCGCGGCTAGGCCGCGCAGCCGGATCAGACGAGAGCAAGGGACTGATTATCCACGATTTTCAAAGGTGCGACAGTGTGAGACAGGACCCCGCGGACCTTCTCCGCCGCGGGACGCGCCCGGGGCGCTATTTTTTGCGGAACTCATCCAAGCTGACCACCTCGCCCGGCGCTTTGCCGTCTTCGGGCTGGTCCGCACCGGGCGCGGCTTGGTCGGAAGCGGCGACGTCGGCGATTTGCGCTAGGTCGGTCTCCTCCTCATCGGTCTCATCGAAGCTCTCAGACGGGTCGAACCGCAAACCGAACTCGGCGCTGGGGTCGGCGAATTGCGCGACCGCCTCAAACGGCACCACTAACGTCGCTAAGCGGCTGTTGAAGGACAGGGTGACCGAGAAGCGGTCGTCGATCACCGACAGGCCCTGAAATTCATGCTGCAACACGATGACCATCTCCTCGGGAAACCGCTCGCGCAGCCAATCCGGCATGTCGACGCCGGGATGCCCGGTGAGGAAGGTGATGTAGAAATGATGATCGCCCGGCAAGCCATGCTCCGCGACGAGCCCCAGCGCCTCCGCCATGAGGCCCTGCATCGCCCGTTGCATCATGCGACCGTAATTCAGCTCGACCAAAGCCCGCCTCGCCACTCATTGGCCCAACCCGCTTGCGTGCGGTAGCGCATCGGAACGGACGGGGAAAGCAGGAAAGCCGGCTTTTTAGGAGAGAAGAAAGAGTGGGGCGAAAGTGGAGGCTTCTGTTGCCAGGCGCCTCCGGGCCCCGCCTTAAGGTGCAACCCCTAAGGACTTAAGTTCGGTATTGCGGACTGCTTACGCAGCCAGCGCCACCGGAGCACGGTTGTCATTGGCAACTGTACGTTTCGGGCCGATAACGGTGGCGCCCAGCCGAGCGAAAGCTAACACCTTTACGCGTCCGTCGATCCTAGTTCGGCCCCAACACCGGCCAATGATCCGGGAGGTTGGTGGAGCCGCCGGGTACCGCCCCCGGGTCCGGTCCGTTTATTCCGTGCGCGTTTATCGCCATAGTCCGAAGACCATTTGAACTTAAGCGCGGCGGGCCGGATTGTGAAGGGCTTGAGCGACGGGACGTCTGAGCAGAAAGCAGGCCGTGCGCAAAGCGCCGGCGGAGGAAGCGCCATGATCATCGCCATCGACCACATCATTCACGCCGTCTCGGATCTCGCCGCCGCGACGGAAGACTACGCCACTCTTTTGGGGCGCCCGCCGTCCTGGCGCGGACGCCATCCCGCCTACGGCACCGCCAATGCGCTGTTCCGTCTGGACAACACCTATGTCGAGCTGCTGGCCCCGGTTGGCGAGGGGCCCATCGCGGACATGTTGCGACCGCGGCTGGAGACCCAAGGCGAGGGACCGGTGGGCCTGGTGCTGGGCGCAGACGACGCCGACGCCGCCCATGCGCGGCTCAGGGAAGCCGGCTTGGCGCCTGCGACGCCCGCTGAGGGCTCCGGCGTCAATGAGGACACCGGCGCGGAGCGGCGTTGGCGCAATGTGTTTCTCCCCGAGGAGAAAACCGGCGGGCTCTTCCTGTTTGTGATCCAGCATCTCTCGCCGCCGGACGCTTTGCCCATGACCAACCCGGCCGACCTTGGCGCGGCGCCTGCAGCCGCGGTTCGCGCCTTGGACCACGTGGTGGTGGAGACCGACGACCCCGAAGGCGCGGCGCGGCTCTTTGGGGAGGAGGGGATGGGCGTCCGGCTGGCGCTCGATCAGACCTTCGAGGATCTGGGCGCGCGGCTGATGTTTTTCCGGGTCGGCCAAGCAACGGTGGAGGTGGCGCACCCCATGGCGGGGCGGCCCGGCCTCAGCAAGCGCGAGACCTGGCGGCCCGGCGCGACCCATCATTTCTGGGGGCAATCCTTCCGCGTCGACGACATCGACGCGGCCCACGCCCGCCTGGAGGCGGCCGGCGTGCCCATGAGCCCGGTGCGGCCAGGCCGCAAGCCCGGGACGCGGGTCGCCACAGTAAAAGGGCGCACCCATGGCGCGCCCACATTGATCATCGGCCCAGCGGGCGACGCATCCCCATGACGCCGTCCCGGCGGCGTCAACCGGCGGCGCCGGGCGCGCAATCCACGGTGATGGAGCCTTCGCCGCTGGCGCGAAGCGCGCCGGCGCCGATGCGGAAGGAGCCCGCCTCGCGCAAGGTGAACTGAGACCCGTCGGACAGCTGGTTGATGGTGGCGGACCCCGGTGCGCGATAGGTGACGTTGGCGCGCTCAGAGCTTACCGTGACCACGTCGCCCGGCTCCACCATGAAATTGATGAAGACCCGATGCGCGCGCTTCGCCGTCTCCGGATAGAGCGTGATCGCGGTGGTGCCGAGTTCAGCGCAGCTCATCAGGTTTGAGGTGTCTTCCTCGTTCGCGGCCGCCACGCCGCCCGCCAGCGCCAACGCGCCCGCCCCGAAGATCATGCCCGTACAGGCCTTCCGCATCGCTTTCGCGATCGACATGGGGTCCTCCATCATGGTCGCAATTCCACAAATGCGCGCCGCCAGGCGCGTCCATGGTCGCGAAGGAATGCAAACCCCGCGCCAAGACCCGGCCCTTGGCGCGGTCAAACCGGCTTCTGAGGGGTGTCAGACGCCACGCCGCGCTTCTGCGCTCCGGCCCCGCCCTCGCCGACGCCCCCATGCAGCCCGCGATGGCGCTCATACATTTTCACATCCCGCATCCAGCGGCCAAAGGCGACGCCGCAAGCGATGCAAAACCCGTAGAGCCCCGCGCGCCAGAGACCGCGCAGGAAATAGTGGCGGAGGAAGTAGATGGGCGGCGCGAATAGGATGCGCGCGATCACGTCCCATTTTGACTTAAGCCGCGCGTGGGAGGCTCGGGCGCTGCTCACCCGATTCCACTTCGCCATGTATTGCGCGAAGTCGGCGAAGGAGCGGTGCATCAGCGCGCCCTGCAGCGCGCCCACCGCGAGGTCGCGCGGCAACTCGAGCTGATCCCACGCTTTGCTGTCCGGCATCCGATGACGCCGCCGATCATAGAACTTGGCGCGGGGATCGAGCGCGAAGCCCTCCCAGGCTGGGCCGATGGGCGGCTCGGTCACAAGGGTCAGGCGATAGGCGGAAAGCGGGGGCTCGCCTTCGGCAAACAGGGCCCGGATCTCCGCCGCCAAACGCGCCGTGACGATCTCATCGGCGTCGAGATCCAGCAGCCAATCATGGGCGCATCGCTCCTCCGCGGCGCGCTTCTGCCCGCCATTGCCCAACCAGCTTTGCGCATAGACCCGCGCGCCGGCCGCCTCCGCCAAAGCGCAGGTGGCGTCCGTCGAGCCGCTATCGACGATCACCACCTCCCGCGCCGCCTGCAACGCCGCCGTCACAACTTCAGCGATCTGGCGTTCTTCATTGAGCGTGCGGATATAGGCCGATATCGGAGGATTGTCCGCCGGCGAGGCGGCGTTGGGCGATCCGGCGGAATGGGGCGCGCTTTCTGAGATG
>JBCCTM010000236.1:0-5341 GCA_039198535.1 Pseudomonadota bacterium | reverse complement strand
CGCGTGGACGCCGGGGGCGGCGATGACGTGGTAAGCCTCGAAAGCGCCAACCGGGTCGATCTGGGGCGCGGCGACGACACGCTGGAGGCCACGGGCCATGTCCGCCGCGTGGACGCCGGGGGCGGCGACGACACGGTGACGGTGGCGCGCGCGGATCGGATCGATCTTGGCCGGGGCGACGACGTGTTGACGGTCAGCGCGCAGGTGCGCCGGGTCGATGCGGGCGGCGGGGATGACACAGTCAGCGTCCATGACGCCGATCGCGTGCTGTTGGGCCGCGGCGATGACACGCTTACGGTCACGGGCGATCTCGGCGTCGCCCATGGCGGCGCGGGGCATGACAGCGTCACCTTCGCCGCGCGCCAGATCAGCGATTTTGACATCGAGGCCACGCTCTCCCGCGTGATCCTGACGGACCGGTTCACCGGTGAGGAGATCAAACTCACCGGGTTTGAGGAGGTCGCGTTTCAAGGCGGGGTGAGCCTCAGCAACCGTGAATTGGCGGACGCCTACGCGCCGGACGCCGCGCCGTTCATCACCATTGGCGACGGGACGCAAGCCATCACCGTCAACAACCCCGACCCCACGGTCAGCGTGGTCTGGGACCGGGTGGTGCAGCAAGCGGTGATCGAAACCTCCGTCCCCGTGGGCCCCACCATCGCCGCCCGCGCCTACGCCATGATGCACACCGCCATGTATGACGCTTGGGCGAGCTTCGATGAGACGGCGGTTCGCGTCTCCCGCGACGGGGCCGACCAGGATAATGCGGCGCTGGAGCAAACCGGCGGCTCTGAGGCGCAGAAGGTGAAGGCCATGAGCTTCGCCGCCCACACCGTGCTGATGTCGCTGTTCCCGGATCTCGAACCCTTGTTCGACGCGGTGCTGAGCGAGCGCTACGGCTTCACGGCCGGGGATGGCTCAGTGGAGGCGGCCATTGGCGTCGACGCGGCGGAGGATTTGCTGGCGGATCGTCTCACCGACGGGGCCAATCAGCTCACCGGCTATTCGAGCGACGGCTCGCGCTATGTGGGCGCTAACGGGGACCCCGACAGCGCAGGGCGCAACATTGAGAATTGGACGCCGGAATTCCGCCAAGTCGACGATCCCTCCACCGGCGTCCAGGGTTTTCTGACGCCCCATTGGGGCAATGTGGAGAGCTTCGCCTTGGAGGAGCGCCTCGAGGGGGGCGAGGTGGTGGTGGATTACAATCTGCCGCCGGCGCCGGAGGGCTTTTTCGCAGCGGCTTATGCGGGCTCGAGCGTGTCCCTGGACGACCGCTCCGTGACGCTGACGGCGGATTTCACGCTGAGCACCGGCGAGGTGATCGCCGCGGGCGTGGCGACGGATCTCTTCTCCCTCAGCATCGAGGAGCGGGCCGAGCTGATCGGGCCGGTGATCAACGCCGGCTTCATCCGGCAGGCCGAGGAAGTGATCGCCTATAGCGGCACGCTGACCGACACCGGCAAGCTGGTGGCGGAATTCTATGAGGATGGGGGCGGCACCGCCTTTCCGCCCGGCACCTGGATGGCCTACGCCCAATTCGTCTCCGCCCGGGACGCCCATGACGTGGACACCGACGCGCAGCTGTTCCTCGCGATGGGCAATGCGGTGATGGATGCGGGCGTCGCCACGTGGGAGGCGAAGATCGAATATGATTACGCCCGTCCCATCCGCGCGATCCGCGATCTCGGCGAGTTGGGGCTGATCGGCGAGCCGAAGGACGCCGACGGTCAGCTGCAGCTCGATGAGGCGGGGCGGCCCATCTACTTCATCGAGGCGTTTGCGGGCTTTGAGGACGCCGACGACCCGTCCCTCGGGCTCGGCGTGCAGGTGATCCCGGCGACGGAGTTCGTGACGTTCCAGCGTCCGGGCGACAGCTCGCCGCCCTTCGCCGAATACACCTCCGGCCATAGCGCCTTTAGCCGGGCCGGGGCTGAGGTGCTGCGGGCCTTCACAGGGTCCGACGAATTCGGCGCTGAGGTGATCTTTGAAGCGGGTTCAAGCCAATTTGAGACCGGCGTGCCCGAGGAGCGCGTGACGTTGCAGTTGGCGACCTTCGTCGGCTCGGACGGTTTCAACGGCGCGCAGGATCTTACGCCTGACGCCCTCTCGACCTTTTTGGCGCAGGCCACCGCGTCGCCGGAAGCGTGGAACGCGCTGGGGATGTCGGCGGCGGATCAAGCGGGCCTCTCGAGGCTGTTCGGCGGGATCCACTTCCAAGACGGCGACGTCAATGGGCGGGAATTGGGCGCGGCTGTGGGCCAACAGGCCTTCGACCTGGCCCAGGCCTTCATCAATGGGACAGTCGAAGATGAGGACCGTCCCTTCAACGATCCGGAGATGGACGCGCTCCTCGTCTGAGCCCGGCGCGCGGGGAGGGGCGAAAGGGGGGTACGCCGCTTGGGGCCATTGAGGCCCCCGCGCGCCGTTCGCGATGGAAGGCGCGCGCGTCGCTTTACGGCGGGCGTGTCGCGGAGATGCGCGTCGGAGGGCGCTCTACTCACCAAACGGAGGGGCCGTCCCCCCGCCCCTGACCGGGCCAACCGGTGCGACGCGGCTCCGAACGGAGGGGACTAAAATCCCGCCGTCGCCAGGCGCGTCGCAGCAGCCGGTGGCGCAGGAGGGGTTGGAGGACCTCGGTTCGATACAGTATAACATTTGGATGGTCGGAAGGGGGTCGCCCTTGCGCGGCTTGGCGTGCTGGATGGAGGGTGTTTCGCATGACGGAGATGACCGCAGTGGTCGAGCGCGGGGAGATGCGCGCCGCGCCGACGCCCGAGGGGCTCGAGGCGATCCACGCGCCGGAGGTAGCCGTCTCGGTTTGGCGGCGATCGCTCGATCCGTCCCTGGCGCGCTGGCTTGATGCGCAGCCGGGCGCGCGCATCCCTCAGGCGCGGTTTATCGCCCCGGTTTCGGCTATGCCGGAAGCGCTGGGCTCGGCGCTAGACGACTTGCCCGCCGGGCCTGAGCGGGACGCGTTGGCGGCGGATATGGCGGACCTGGCGCAACGCTTCGCCGGCATCGCCGTCGCGTCGCAGGTCCGCGTCCGCATCGATGCGGTGAAGGACGACGCCTGTCGAAAATTCCACCAGGATTCAGTGGCTCTACGGCTTCTTTGCACCTATCGCGGCCCCGCCACGGAATGGGGTTACGCCGAGCCGCGCCAGGCACCCGAAGCGATCCGCTCCATGAACCGAGGCGAGGTGTCGATCTGGAAAGGGTCGAAATGGAAGGGCGGGCCGGGCCACAACATGGTGCACCGATCGCCGCCCATCGCGGGCGCGGGCGTGGTGCGTCTGCTGCTGGTGGTTGATCAGGCGGATCCCGTTATGGATGGGCTCTAAGCCAGGCGCGGCGCCGGACCGAGCGGGCGGGGGCGAGCGCGTCCCCCCCCCCGCGATTCTCGGCACGCGGCGCTAGTCCTCCAGATAGTAAGACACCGTGCTGACCACGCGGACGATCTTGTTGCGCTCGGCGCGCTCGTCAAAATCGCCGTCCCGGGGCAGGATCCGGATCACGCCTTGATTGGCGCGGGCGATCGCGCCGAGCGTCGCGCCGCTGTCGGCGGCGAATTGGTCCGCTGAGGTCCGCGCCGCCTTGGTGGCTTCGGCGATCAGATCCGGCTTGATCTCGTTCAGGCCCGTGAAGAGGTAGATCGGCTTCAACGCTTCGCCGAAATCATTCTCCCCCAGCAGCACGCCTTGGTCGAGCAAGGTTTGCGTCTCTGAGGCGAGGTCGGCCACGGCGGCCACATCCGTCGTGCGGATCCGCACGGCGCCGACGGCCACGAAGCGGGTGCGCTCGACGCCATTGATAAAGTTGCGCTCGATGCGCAGCACATAGGGCTCGCTGGAGAGCGAGGCCTCCTCGATCCCACCGGCTCTCGCAAAGGCGAGCACAGCGGCGCGGGCGCGCTCTGCGGTGGCCAAGGCGGCGTCCGTGTTGGCGGCGACGCCACGGAACGGCACGCGCCAGGAGGCGACATCGGCCTCGACTTCCCGCTCCGCCAGCCCTTTGACCACCACCGTGCGCCCGGCGCGTTTGCTCTCCACAAAGCTGGCGCCGACTTGCACGCCGGCGAAACCGACCCCGAGCGCCACGGCGATCCCGCCGATCGCCGCTCCCCAATTCAACGCCACCATGTGTTCCCCCCAGATCTGATCCGCCCCGCACATGGGCGCGCTAAACGGCCAACATAACCACACTGCGATCAGGGCGGGTCTGCGGCGGTGTCGCGACCAAAGATCAGGATTTGCGTGTCGCCATAGCGGCGATGGTCCAGGCGCGTGAGGCCGTCCGGCGCGTCGCCGAGGGCTGCGCTGGCGCCTTCTTCGAGGATGACGCGGGCTTCAGGCGCCAGCCAACCACCCGCCAACGCGCCGGCGATGGCGATCTCACCCATGCCGCGCCCATAGGGCGGATCGACAAACAAATGGGTGAAGCGCGCATCGCCCCGATGGGGCCCGAGGCGCCGGGCGTCCCGCCGATACACCTTGGCGACGCCGGTGAGCGTCAACTCTTCCAAATTGCGGCGGATCAGAGCCCGGGCGCTCGGATGATCATCCACGAGGACAGCGCTCTCGGCGCCCCGGGAGAGCGCCTCGATGGCCAGGGCGCCGGAGCCGGCGAACAGATCCAGGATGCGCGCGCCTTGGAGCGGTGGATGGTCGCCATGGGTGAGGATGTTGAACAGCGCCTCTCGGATCTTGTCCGAGGTGGGGCGCAGGCGCGCGGCCTCGGCCTCGCCGCCGCTGGGGCCCGCTAACCGGCGCCCGGCCAATGCGCCGCCCACCACCCTCATCAGCGCGCCGCGGCGATGGCGCGCGCCGCCCAGTCGCACGCGACTTCCGGATCGTCCAGCGCCTCCCCGGGCAGGCTCCAATAGGGCATGGCGACGGGCTTGTTGCGCCCGTCATAACGCCAGCGCTCGGCCCCCGCGGCGGCGAAGGCTCCCGCGAGCGACGGGGCGGTCTGTGGGTCGGCCTTCAGGAGGAGTTCGCCGTCGACGATGAGCGCGAAGATCGCGCCCTCCGCGTAGAGGCCCGCGCCGCCGAACATCTTGCGATGGCTGATCGGGCCGTGCCGGGCTTCCAGCCCCTCGAGAAGCTCTTTGGCGGCGGCGATATGAGCGTCGAGATCGGACATCGGTGAACTGTAACGGGGCCCGCAGCCATGCGCCAAACGCGCAGACCTCCGTTTACTCCTCCGGGTCGTCCAGATCCAAATGGCCGTCCCGGCGGCGGAAGAGGCGGAGGCTGACGCGCCAGACCACGGCGGCGAGCACCGCCGCGCCGAGGAGCGGGGTGACCAGCCCTTCTGGCCCGGGCGAGGGCTCCATCGG
>JBCCTM010000235.1:0-5348 GCA_039198535.1 Pseudomonadota bacterium | reverse complement strand
CTGGTCGCCGCGATGCGGTCCCTAACCGGGATCCTCTGCGCGTTTGGGCTGCTGGCCTCATGGCCCCTGGGCGCCGCCGCCACGGAGGAGAGAACGGCGGAGGCGGCGCTCGCCGAGCGCACCTATCACGCGTTGGAGCGATGTCTCTCAGCGTCGCCCGAAGACCCGCTCGATTGCCGAGACAGTCTCGGCTGCATCTCGAGCCGAAGCGCCTGTCTCGCCGCGGAGACTTCTGCTTGGGAGGCGGTCGGCGCCGCGGCGGCGGCCGATTTGGACCAGGCGTTGGGAAGCCCCGCAGACACCGCCTTCGTCGATGACGCGGAGGCGGCGCTGCGGGCGCGTCAGCGCGAAAGTTGCGCCCGTGGGGACGTCGCCGATCTGACTTCGGCGAAAGAGGCTGAAGCCTCTTGTCTCCGCGACAAAAGCGCGAGCCGGGCGGCGAGCCTTTGGCGCGTGGTCAAATCGCTCGCCGTCGCGCGGCCCTGATCGCGCTGGGGTGACGTCGGCGCCTCGCCCGGCGGAGATTCGCGACGCCCTCCAGGCGCGCGCCCCTGCCGAGCTGGCGCGAGGCCGAGGCGTTGGCTACGCTCCACCCTATAGTCGCTTGAGCCCAAAGGGTCTCGATTGCGGCGCTGGGGCCGGGGTGGAAGGGGATCGTGAGCGATGACGCGACTGGTGGAGTGGTGGTGGCGCACCCGGTGGGGCTGGCTGGTGATCCTCGGCCCGGTCCTCTGCTACTCGTCGTTGCTTTATTCCATGGATTTGGTGGGCCTTGCGGCGGATCGCGACGCCTATTTTCGGCTGGTCGACCCGCGCACCGCGTTCCGCTCTGGCGTCGAGCTCGACCTTATGTCCATGGCTGGACGCATGGAATACGCGCTGGTCTCCGCGCTGTATGTGCTGGTGGCCGGGTTCTCGATCCTCTGGGCCTTACCGCGGATCCTGGCGCGGCCGCGCAATCCTTTCGGCGGCTTTTTCGGCCTCCTGCTCGCGGTCGGCTTCTCGGTGTTCCTCTACTACGTGTACTCGGTGTCGGAATATAACATCCGGGTCGCGTTCGCGGACGACATCCTGAAGCTGGGCGAGCAGGCCGGCGCCGTGCCGCCCATCGGCGTCAGCTTCGCGCCGTTCGGACTGCTGATGTATGATGGGCAAATGCCGCAGAGCGTGATGCTCGAGCGGATGCATTCCGTCGTCTATCTCATCGGCAACACCGCGCCTTGGGTGCTGATCGTCTACATGGCGATGCTGGCGAGCTTCGAGCCGCGGATGCTGGGCAAAGAGGAAAAGCGCGCGCTAAGGCTGCGCATGACCCATCTGCAGATCGGCATGGCCCTGGCCGCGCTCAATATCGTGCTCAGCGTCGCCTATCTGCGCACCATGATGGCGTGGCCGGTGAAGCTGTTTGAAGAGGAACTGGCGACGATCTTTCTGTTCGCGGCGACCCGATACGCCGCCGTGCTCGGCGCGCTCGGCTCTTTGATGCTCATTACGGTGTTGGCGCCGGCCTATTACGCGCTGAACCAGCATTTTGACCGCGTGGCCGAGCATGAGCTGCTCGCGGCGGGTGATGATGACGGCTATGTCTCGTTTCAGGAACGGCTGGCCTGGCGCTCCAAACACGGATTGTTGCTGTCTTCGCAGCAGGCCATTACCGCCGCCGCCGCCGTGCTCGCCCCGCTGTTGACCGCGCCGACCCTCGAGGGCGCGACGGAGCAAGGCCGTCCCGCGAGCCAGTATGAGCAAAGCGTGATCGGCGGCTGACCTGTGCCGCGGTCAGGTCGGTGTGAGCAAGATCTTGCCGCGATGCCCGCCCGCTTCCATGAGCCGGTGCGCCTCCGCCGCCGCCGCAAAGGGGAAGACGGCGTGGGTCAAGGGCTTGATCGCGCCCTCGGCGAAGCGCGGCCACACGGTGTCCCTGAGGCTCGCCGCCACCCGCGCTTTGAAGCTTGGGTCTCGGGAGCGCAGGGTCGAGCCGGTGTAGGTCAAGCGCTTCAACATGATCGGGGTGAGGTTCAGCTCCACCGTCGCGCCCTTATTGAACGCGAGTTGGATCAGCCGCGCATCATGGCGCGCCGCTTTGATGTTTTGAGCGATCACTGGGCCGCCCAGGATGTCGAGGATCAGATCGGCGCCGCCGGCCGCTTTGACGATGCTCACGAAATCCTCGGCGGAGGCGTCGACGCCGCGCTCTGCGCCGAGGCTTTCGCAAAAGGCGGCGTCTTCAGCGGTCGCCGCGGTGGCGAACACGCGGAGGCCGAGCGCGGCGCCCAGTTGGATCGCCGTGGAGCCGATCCCGCCCGCGCCGCCATGTACGAGAAACACCGCGCCTTCCGGCCAACGGAGATCCAAGAAACAATTGCTCCAGACCGTGAAATAGGTCTCAGGGAGCCCGGCCGCGTCTAGCAGCGCGACGCCTTCGGGCGGGGGCGCGGCGTGGCGCGCGTCCACGGCGACGTATTCCGCATACCCGCCGCCACTGGTAAGGGCGCAGACCGGCGCACCTGGCGCGAGAGCGGTGTCGGAGACGCCGTCGCCGATGGCCGCCACATGTCCGGAGACTTCGAGGCCCAGCAGGTCTGACGCGCCCGGCGGCGGCGGGTAGAGCCCGGCCCGCTGCACCATGTCCGGCCCGTTCACGCCCGCCGCCGCCACGCGGATCAACACCTCGCCCGGCCCGGGTTTCGGCGTGTTCCGTCGCGCCAGGCGCAGCGTCTCAGGCCCGCCTGGCTCTGCTATCTCGATCGCCGACATATCGCTTGGCGACGGCGACGCGCCTTCTGCGGAAGGCGAGGCGGGGGTGTCCATGGGCGTTTTCCTTTTGTGAGCACGGTCAGTTGGCGGCGTCTGCGAACGGCCTGGCGATGACGCGACCTCCGGCCACCGCTCAATTTCCGCTGTTATCCCATTGATAAACTCCGCTTCGCCAAGAATTGGAGGCGCGATTTCGCGTCAAGCTGAGCTTGCGGGACGGCGTGTGCAAAATTCCTTCGATGCAAACTTCGGCGGCACGCCTTTTTGGACCAATGGCGTCTTGTCGCAGCGTTGGCCACAACCATGCCTGAGCTCTTCACTATTTTGGCGTGTATCCAAGGCTGCGGCCGCGGATTTCAGAGCCTTCGGCATTTACCCTTGAGGACTTTCCAAAAATCCGTAGGGTCGCGCCGGCGCAGTGGAAGGGGTTTGCGCGGGCGAGCGAACGCCGCTCGCCTGGTCTCCAGCGCGATGGGCGAGGATACGGGATGCGCGTCGACACAGCGCTTTGAAAGAGCGGCGCCTGTGTCCGAGCGGCTTTGTGTCGCCTCTTAATTGAAGGGTCTCGGCGGAGCTGGGGTCCGGCGAGCGCGCGCGCCTGCGAGCGGCGTGTCGAGCGCGTGAAGAACAAAAACCGACGAAGGAGCCGGGCCACATGGGTCAAGCAGCGACGAAGATCGAAAATCGTGAACTTGTGCTCGAAGAGCAGGATTACGGGAAAGACCCGCTCTCGGACCGCGACACCGATCTTTACCGCGGCGAATACATCATGAGCTTCGTCGAAAAGTGGGACGAGCTCATCGATTGGCGGGCCCGCGCGGAAAGCGAAGGCCGCTTCTTCATGGACATCCTCCGCGCCCGGGGCAAAGAAACGGTGTTGGACGTCGCCTGTGGAACCGGTTTTCACTCGGTGCGGCTGCGCGAGGCGGGGTTCGATGTGACCAGCGCCGATGGGTCCGCCGCGATGCTCGCCAAAGCCTTTGAGAACGGCCAGAAGCGCGGGCTAATCTTGAAAACGGTGCAGGCCGATTGGCGGTGGCTCAATCGCGATATCCAAGGGCGCTATGACGCCATCGTCTGCCTCGGGAACTCCTTCACGCATCTGCATGAAGAGCAGGATCGCCGCCGCGCATTGGCCGAATTTTATGCCGCGCTCAAGCATGACGGAATTTTGATCCTCGATCAGCGTAATTACGACGCGATGCTCGATCATGGCTTTAAGACCAAACACAAGTATTACTACTGCGGCGATCAAGTCACCGCTGAGCCAGAGCACATCGATGAGGGGCTGGCGCGCTTTAAATACACCTTCCCCGATGGTTCGGAATTCACGCTAAACATGCATCCGATCCGGAAGAACTATGTGCGTCGTTTGCTGCGTGAGGCGGGCTTCGAGCGCGTCCGCACCTACGGAGACTTCCAGGAGACCTATCAGGACGACGACCCGGACTTCTTCGTCCATGTGGCGGAGAAGGCGGCGCTCGCATCGGCCGTGCAAGCGACCGGGGGTGATGTGGCCAGCGACGAGGGACGCGCCGCGGCGGCGGTGGCCGCCGAAGCGGAGACGTATTACGACAGCGACGACGCCGACGCCTTCTACCAGATGATCTGGGGGGGCGAAGACGTCCATGTGGGCTGCTATGAGGAGACGTCCGATATCAAGGCGGCCTCCGTGGAGACCGTGGATCGCATGGCGGCGCTCCTCTCTGATCTCGGAGCAGACAGTGGCGTGATCGATCTCGGCGCTGGATATGGCGGCTCGGCGCGCCGCTTGGCGCAGCAATTCGGCTGCAGCGTCCGCTGCCTCAACATCTCCGACGCCCAAAACGACGCCAACCGCCATAAAACACGGCTCGCGGGCCTTTCGGAAAAGGTCAGCGTGCTCCACGGCTCCTATGAAGAGATCCCCGAGGCCGACAATTCGTTCGACGTCGCTTGGTCCCAGGACGCTTTTCTACACTCGGGACGTCGCTCCGTGGTGCTGGCGGAAGCGTTCCGCGTTCTGAAGCCCGGCGGGCAATTGGTCTTCACCGATCCGATGCAAGCTGATGACGTGGACCCCGCCGCGCTGACCCAAGTGTATGAGCGGATTGGCCTTCCGGACATGGGCTCGTTCCGTTTCTACCGGGAGACCGCGGAGAAACTCGGCTTTGAGGTGCTTGATCAGATTGATCTCACCCACAATCTGCGCACCCATTACGACCGGGTGCGCCAGGAGCTTGAAAACCGCTATGCGGAGCTCCGCAGCCACGCGTCGGGCGAATATCTCGATGGCATGCTGGTCGGCCTGCAGCGGTGGGTGGACGCCGCCGATCAAGGTCGGCTCGCCTGGGGCGTGCAACGCTTCCGTAAGCCTCTCTGAGCCAAGCTGCGTCGGGTGAGACGCGCGCGCCACGCGCGCTCTCGCCCGTTTTTTGCAGCAATAGGTTTAGGGTGGGCCTTTGGCCTGGCCGGCGCCTCGAAAATGGTCACGCACGCCTGAAAAAAAGGCCACGGGCTCGACGTTCAGAGACCGGGCCCCTTATTGAAACCTCTGAAAATTCACGGAGCGGATCAAACGATGGTGAACTCGGTGCAAGCGGCGCGGCGCGACG